>SKLO01000548.1 GCA_007123195.1 Verrucomicrobiales bacterium
ACGCGCTCCGCGACTTCGGCGGCTCCGGCCCCGAGCGCAAGTTCAAGCGGGTGGTGCGGATCCAGTCGCCCGCAGGCCAGGGAGCGCTGCTCGGCTTCGTCACCGGCTTCACCCGCCTGCCAGGCGACGAGCGCGGTGTGAACACCGTGTTTGTGCCAACCGCGCCCAACCCGATGTCCGGCTTCGTGGTGCTGGTCGACGAGAGCAGCACCGAAGAGGTGGCCCTTTCGGTTGAGGATGCCCTGAAGCTGATTCTCTCGGCCGGACTGGTCGCGCCCGACCCCGGTTTGCCCGACGAGCCGATCCCGCGGTCACGGCCCGAGCCGGTGGCGGCAAAGACGGCCCTGCAACCCGACCATCCGGAGCTGCCCGTGGTGCTGGATGCGCTTCCGACCGCCGACGAAACGACCCTTGAGCCGGGCGTCGACCCGTTCGCCACCGAGCCCACCCGACCGGTTGCCAAGCGCCGTCGCCAACGCCGCCCCGGCCGACCGCGACGGCGGCCCAACCCGATGTCACGCTCCGGGGGCTGAGGCGGGCACCACCATTGAATCCCGGCAGCCCCGAAATTGATCCCATCCTGTCATGAAAACGAATCCACAACAGCCCCGTCAACCCGACTTCAGTAGTGCGCCCGACCTGCGGCGCGGCAAACACCACTGCCTCGTTGGGGTTTGGAGTTCGCGCCACCGGCTGGCCGCCGCGGTGCTGGCCGGCCTTCTGTCCGCGACCCAGCTGGCATGGCCGCAGGCCTCCGCGGCGGAAGCGCTCGATCCCGCCGACGCCGGGGCGGTGCTGCAAGCCGCCATCGAGGCGCTGGTCGAAGCCCAGCAGGAGGAGTTGATCAGCCCCGACCAGGAAGCGCTTGAGGCGGCCTTGGCCGCCACTTTGGAGAACGCCACCATGATCGGCCGCTGGCATCCGGTCGCCGACGGCGAAGTCGGCGAGGAACGCACCGACGAGTATCGCATCGCTGGTGCCAACAAGATCAGCGGCAACCGCTGGGTGGTTCGCGCCCGGCTGCGCGATGACATGCCGAACCTGGTGATCCCCGTGCCATTGCGGGTCGAATGGGCCGGCGACACGCCGGTGTTGGTGGTCGACAACTTCGGTCTGCCGGGCATGAACCGTTACTCGGCGCGGGTGCTGATCCATGACGACACCTACGCCGGCAGCTGGAGCGGCGGCGGCATCGCCGGACTGATCAGCGGGGTGATCGTGCGGGAACCGGTTGATGCAGAGCCCGAGCCCGCCGAGGGGCTTGACATTCCGCCCGACGCTCCCCAGAGCGCGCCCCGGCCCGAGGCCGAGATCGATCTGCCGCCGGAAGCGGATGAAATCTGAAACCGCACCAGAATCGCAGGTCATGCTACCTCCCGGTCCATCCGCTGAAGTCCGCCAAACCCCGCGCGGCTTGACCTGGCAGAGGGCAGGGGCGACAGCACCAAGGTGCAGATGGCGTGGCTCCCATGAAGATTCTTTTGGCCAGTTCCAGCTCCGGCTCGGCCGGCGGCGGCGAGTTTTTCCTGCTCTACCTGGCGCGGGGGCTGATCGATCTCGGCCATGAGACCGGCCTGTGGTGCAGCGAGCACGAGCGCATGGACGGGCTGGCCAAACGCTTCGCCGCCCTCGGCGAGGTGGTCCGCAGTCCCTATCCGAACACCTACGACCGCCGCAGCCGGTCGCTGGGCGCGGCGTTCGATCGCGCCTGCTCGAAGCGGCTGGCGGAGGAATGGCGGTCGTGGCACCCGGACTTCGTGCACCTGAACAAGCAGAACCTCGAGGACGGGCTGGAACTGCTGGGCGCGGCGCGCCAGCTGGGCGGCATCCCGGCCGCGGCCACGGTGCACATCACCCAGTCGGCGTTTTTCCTCGGCGCGGAGTTCGCCCGTCTGCGCGACGCGGTGGCGCGCTGGAAGCTGCGTCGCAGCAACCTGCCGCTGGTGGCGGTAAGCGACCGCCGGCGCGAGGAGTTGTCGGCCTGGGCCGGGCGCGAGGCGCTGCGCATCTACAACGGCGTGCCGGTGGCGACGACCACCGATGAAGCGGACAGGGCCGCGGCGCGCGCCCGGCTCGGCCTCGATCCGCAGGCACCGCTGGTGGTGACGGTGGGCCGGTTGGTGGCGCAGAAGGAGCCGCACCTGTTCGTGCAAACCGTGGCCCAGTGGCGGCGCGACCTGCCGTCGCTGCAGGCGGTGTGGGTGGGCGACGGCGATCTGCGCCAGGTGTTTGATGCCGAGGCCGGAGCCACCGGGGCCGGCGAGGGCATCCGCTGCGTCGGCTGGCAGGACCAGGTCGGCGACTGGCTGCGGGCGGCCGACGTTTACCTGCACACGGCCCGGTTCGAGGGGCTGCCGCTGGCGCTGCTCGAGGCGATGGCGCACGGCCTGCCGTGCGTGGTGCGAGACGACATCCTGGCCGAGGCCGAACCGCTGCGCGGGTGCCCGGGACTGGTGTCGCTTGATCAGGCCGCCGAGGGTTTCGCCTGGCTGGCCGACGCCGGGCAACGGAGCGCGGCCGGCGCGGCGGCGCGGCGGTTGCAACAGGAGATGTTCTCGGTCGAGGCCATGGCGCGCGAGTATGCCGCGCTCTACCGCCGCGGCATCGGTTCCAACCACCCGGACAGCCCCCGGTTCCAACCCGCCACCACCGCCTGACATGACGCCCCTGCTGTGGAACGTGACCCCGCCCGAGGCGCGCATGGCCGGCGGCCTGCAACCGGCCATCGACGGCATGACTGCCATGG
>SKLO01000401.1 GCA_007123195.1 Verrucomicrobiales bacterium
CCCGGGACGGCCGCCGCCACTTGCTCAGCGATAGGTCGCCACCAGGAATGCCAGCGCCTCGCCGACGCCCACGTTGCAGATCGCATGGGCCACATCCGCCGGATAGGTCGCCGAGTCGCCCATGGCCAGTCGCTGCGAGCTGTCGCCCGAATGCACCTCCACCTCGCCGCGCTGCACCACCAGGAACTCGCGCGTGCCGACAAAATGCGCCTCGCTGCGCAGCGCCCCGCCCGGCCGCAGCCGCAGCTCGTAGAACTCCACGTCCTTCTCCAACCCCAGCGGCGACAAGGTCCTGATCCGGCAGCTCGAGTCGTCGCTGAACACCTGCGCCTCGTCGTCGGCCCGGATCACCCGGATCCGCTGACCATCGACCGGCAACTCGACAAATTCGCCCAACCCCATGCCGAAAGCGTGCGCAATCCTCACCGTCACCGCCAGGGTCGGGTTGGCCCGCTCGCGCTCGATCTCACTGATCATCGACCGGCTCACCCCGCTGAGCCTGGCCAGCGCATCCAGCGACCACCCCCGCCCCTGCCGCAGATGCTTCAACCTCTGCCCAAGATGCTGGTTCAGAGCTTCGGCAGTCGGTTTGGCGGTTAAATTCTCCGACATGACAAAAAATGACTGAATTCGGCCTTGACCACTCCCGCTGATGTCCTATTTCTTGGAAGTGCATCCAGTATACCGACCATGAAAGCTCTTGTCAAAGCCGCCGATGAACCCGGGCTCCGACTGCTCGACGTGCCGGAACCCGAGTGCGGCATCAACGATGTTCGGATCAAGGTCGACCGCACCGGCATTTGCGGCACCGACCTCCACATCTACAACTGGGACGCCTGGGCCCGCCGCACCATCCCACAGCCGATGGTCGTCGGCCATGAGTTCGTCGGCGAGATCGTCGAGGTCGGCAGCAACGTGTCCGACTTCTTCCCCGGCGAGATCGTGAGCGGCGAGGGCCATGTCGTTTGCGGCCGCTGCCGCAACTGCCTGGCCGGCCGCCGCCACCTGTGCGCCCACACCGAGGGCATCGGCGTCAACCGACCCGGCGCCTTCGCCGAGTCTCTGGTGCTGCCGATGAGCAACGTCTGGCACCACCGCCCCGGCATCGACCTCGACGTGGCCTCGATCTTCGACCCGCTCGGCAACGCCGTGCATACCGCGTTGTCGTTCGACGTGCTCGGCGAGGACGTGCTGATCACTGGCGCCGGACCGATCGGCCTGATGGCCGCCGCCGTGGTGCGCCATGCCGGCGCACGCTATGTGGTCATCACCGACGTCAACGAAACCCGGCTCGAACTGGCCCGGCGCATGGGCGTCGATGTCGCGCTCGACGTGACCCGCGGCAGCATCGCCGACGTGCAGAAGCAGCTCGACATGCACGAGGGCTTCGATGTCGGGCTCGAGATGTCCGGCAATCCCTCCGCCTTCCGCGACCTGCTCGCCAACATGTGCCACGGCGGCAAGATCGCCATGCTCGGCATTCCCAGCGAGGAGATCGCCATCGACTGGAACACGGTGGTGTTCAACATGTTGACCATCAAGGGCATCTACGGCCGCGAGATGTATGAGACCTGGTACAAAATGAGCGTCATGCTGGAGAGCGGGCTCGACATCACGCCGGTCATCACCCACCGCTTCGGTGCCGACGAATTCGAGCGCGGCTTCGAGGTCATGAACAGCGGCGACAGCGGCAAGGTCATCCTCGACTGGAAGGTGTTTCGTTGAACCCGTCAAAGCGCCGCCGGTCGAATCGCCATGGGGGGTCACCGTTGAAACCCGGTTGCCGCCCCCTGCGCCCCGCAAGTTGCCGTTCCAACCTTCGTCCGCTGCAACCATAGTCCCGCATGTCCCAGAACCTGCTTTCCCACCTCAAGACCGAGCTTGAATCCGTCCGCCGGGCCGGGCTCTACAAGAACGAGCGCGAGATCATCACGCCGCAGCGCGCCCGCATCCGCGTGCGCGACGGCCGCGAGGTGCTCAACTTCTGCGCCAACAACTACCTCGGCCTCGCCAATCATCCCGAGCTGATCGCCGCCGGCAAGGAAGCGCTCGACCGCTGGGGCTACGGCCTCGCCTCGGTGCGCTTCATCTGTGGCACCCAGCAGCTGCACAAGCAGCTGGAGCAGGCCCTCAGCACCTTTCTCGGCACCGACGACACCATCCTCTACAGCTCCTGCTTCGACGCCAACACCGGCCTGTTCGAAACCCTGCTCGGCCCCGAGGACGCCATCATCTCCGACGAACTCAACCACGCCAGCATCATCGACGGCGTCCGCCTGTGCAAGGCGCGCCGGTTCCGCTACAAGAACAACGACCTCACCGACCTTGAGGCGCAGCTCAAAGAGGCTGCCGGTGCCCGCTTCCGCCTGATCGCCACCGACGGCGTGTTCTCCATGGACGGGGTCATCGCCGACCTCGCCGGCATCTGCGAGCTGGCAGACCGCCACGACGCGCTGGTCATGGTCGACGATTCCCACGCGGTCGGGTTCACCGGCGTCAACGGCCGCGGCACGCCCGAGTTGTGCGGCGTCGCCGACCGGATCGACATCCTCACCGGCACCCTCGGCAAGGCGCTCGGCGGTGCCAGCGGCGGCTACACCTCCGGCCGCCGCGAGATCATCGAGTGGCTGCGCCAGCGCTCCCGGCCCTATCTCTTTTCCAACACCCTCGCCCCGGTCATCGCCGCCACCTCGCTCAAGGTCATCGACATGCTGTCGGACGGTGCCGAACTGCGCGACCG
>SKLO01000393.1 GCA_007123195.1 Verrucomicrobiales bacterium
CCAGCCAATCAAGCCCCGCAGCCGCTCGCACAGCCCGCGCTACTCCGCCACCTGCACGGTCACATCCGACGGATAGCGGTCGATCACCCGCTCCTGCCGCCCCAGCCAGCGGCGGAAGTCCATCTCCGACAACGCCCGGGTCCAGGCGTCGTGGCCGGCGCCGCCGAACCGGGTCAGCCGTGCGTCCTGCCGCAACGACCTCAAATGCCGCACCAGCGCATCCGCTTCCTCCATGTCCACCGCACGATCCTGACGATTGAGAAACATCCACACCGGCAGCGCGTTGCCCTGCCAGAACCGCTCCGGCGGATATGATGTGGCGATCGGCACTGCCGCGGCGAACCGCCCCGGAAACTTGCTCGCCGCCTCGAAAGCCCCGATCCCGCCGGACGACAGCCCCGCCACCCACAGCCGCCGGTTGTCTACCTGCGGCCAGCGCTCTGCCCGCAGGACGTCAATGCACTGCACCGTCATCAGCAGCGCCCGATGGGGCAGCACCTGGTCCGCGCTCATCCACACATTGTCGGTGCCATCGGTCGGGTCGCTCTGCGGCACCAGCACAAAACAGGGCAGCCAGCGCTGCCAATCCTCGGCAAACAGCCGCCGCACCGCGCCGCCGCCGTCGGTCAACTGCCTCCGGTTGTCGCTGCCCCGGCCCCCATTGCCGTGCAACCACACCAGCAGCGGGCAGGCCCGGCCCTCACGCGCGGCCTGCGGCACATGCAGCAGGAAGCGCAACCGCCCGGGCGACCGCCAGCGGTGCAGCCACGACGGCAGTCCGGCGTTCTCCCCGTCATCGGGAAAGCGGCGGTATTCCAGCGACTCCAGACCGTCGAGCCCGGGGTCATCATCCGCCGGCTGCGGCGGCTGCCAGGGCACCACCCGGCCGCGGGTCTGAAACCACTCGATCCGCCGCTGCTCCGGTTCCGCGAAGCGCCGCGCATCCATCGTCACACGACGATGACCCGTGTCCAACTCCACCTCGTAACCGCGCACCTTGACCAGGCGCGCCCTGAATGTCCTGCGCCCGGCGGCCTCCCGCCAGTTGAACACCCACGGTTCATCGGCCGGCCACAGCCCGCGGCCCGCAGTGTCGGCCCTGCTCCGCGCCCCCGCTCCGAATGCTCCAACAGCCCCCGCCAAGGCCGTCAGCGTTGTATTGCTCACGAAGTCACGTCGTGTGTGCCTTGTATCCAGTTTCATCCCGAGTGTTGTTGTTGTTTTCATCACCGAACATCTGTGCGGACGCTTCAGGCCGCACGAACCACCGCGCGCCACCGGCGCGTCGGCTCAAATGCGCCGCCAACCCTGCCGCTGCGAGCAGAGCCACGCCCGCCGGTGCCAGGTCCGTGCGCTCCATCGCCAGCATGTGCCAGGACAGATCGATGGCGGAAAACACATACACCCCATGCACACCGGCCGCCGTCAGCAGCGCCGCCAGCGCCAGGCGCAGCACCTCCCGCCCGCCGATTCCCCCGTGAATCCAATCCGTCCCAAGCGAGCCAATTCTTGAATCCTTGAACCGGTTCCGCACCGCCACCACCAGGCACAACAGCAGCAGCAAACCCATCGCCGGCCACGCCGACGCAAACCGCGCCGACCCGGGGGTCCAGCCAAGTTGCCACCACCGCTCCAGCACCGCCGTCACCGTCGCAAGCAGTTCCTGTCCGCCCTCGCGCAGCGGCCGGCCCCAATCGAAGTCCGCCTCACTCACCCCTTGCAGCCAGACATACAAACGCCACGGCACCACCCAAATCAGCCCGGCACCGAGCCACCACCTGAACCACCCCCATTTCCCGCCACAGCCCATCCAGGCCACCGCCCCCGCCACCAGCCAAACCACCACCCCCTCGTTCTTGACGAAAGCACAAACCCCGGCCAGCACACAGCCCGCCGCCACCAGCGTGCCGCCTGACCCTTTGGGCACGGCCGCGCCGCGGTCTCGGTTCGCACGTGGAGCTTTGCTGCCAAACGCCCGTGGCGGCATTGCCACCGCCACCATGGCCAGGGCCGGAATCGCCAGCGCTGCCAACAGTAGATCCGCATACAACGCCTGGGAAAACATCCGCGCCCCACCACTGAGCAGGAACAGCAACGGCAACGCCGCCGCCCACCACCAGCGCAACCCTGTCACCCGATGCAGCCAGGCGCTCATCCACAGGAACAACAACGCCAGCAGCGCCGGGTTCAGCACCTTGACCGCGTGATCCGCCACCCCGCCCGCGAGCTGATAACCCTTGGCCAGCACCAGCGGCAGGCCGGGCGGATAACCCGGCTTGCTCAACCCATGACTGGCGGAGGTGAAATAATCCTCCGGCAAACCTCCCTCAAGCACCAGCATCTTGGCCTTGTAACCCCAGATGCCCATGCCCGGCACACAAAACAGCGACCGACTCATCCCCAGCCAAACCGCCGACGAAAAAATCAGTAGCGCCATCACCGCCAGCACAGCGCCAGCGGCCATGCCCGCCCACCGACCCCGCTCGACCGTCTCTCCCCCGGATGACGACACTTCCTCCGGTGGTCCGGTGGCAATCCCATCGCTTGATGCCCCGCGCCGTTTCGGCACCAACCGCCGCGCCAGCCACCAACCCGTTCCCGCCAGCACCGCCGGCGCCAGCAGCCACCCCCAGCCGGAGAACCCCAGCCCGGCAACAGCGCCCAGCCACCACAGCACACTGCATCCCCCGAACCCGACGCCCAAAGCCAGCGGCACCCGCACCAGCCACA
>SKLO01000246.1 GCA_007123195.1 Verrucomicrobiales bacterium
CTTCACCCAGATCCAACCCGAAACCTGGCAAAGCTACCCGCTCAGTCCCGACTTCCTGCTCATCGCCCGCCGCCCGGGCTTCCGCCTCAGCCCACCCCAGCAACAAGCCATCCAGGCCATCCTCACATCCAACCCAGACCCCGCCACCACCAGCCACCCCCGCCAAACCGGTCTCCAAACCGGATTCAACCCCGTCGTCGCCACCACAGCCAGTCCATCCACACACCCATGACCAGACCGTTCAGCCAGTCCTTCGGCCTCATCGCCCAACTTCAAAAAACCCGCATCGCGCTACCGCTCACCCACATCGACACCCGTTTCCGCGTCACCGGTGACGTGGCCACAGTGGAGATCGACCAGGTGTTCGAACAGAACGCCCGCAAGTCGCTCGACGTCACCTACACCTTCCCGCTGCCCGGCGACGCCGCGGTCTATCGCTGCGAGATGATCGTCAACGACCGCCTCATCCGCGCCGAGGTGATGGCGCAGGAACAGGCACGCCGCCTGGCCGAGGAGAAAAAAGCCGCCGGCCATCGCACCGCCCTGGTCCAGATGGAGCGCGACAACCTGTTCACGCTCGAACTCGGCAACACCGCCCCCGGCGACCGCATCGTCATCCGCTTCGCCTACATCGAAACGCTCGACCGGCTCGGCGACCAGTTGAGCCTGCGCATCCCCTTGTGTCCCGGCATCCGCTACGTTCCCGGCCAACCGCTGTTGCGCGCCAACCGCGGCCAGGGCGCCATCGACGACACCGACCAGGTGCCCGACGCCTCGCGGCTCACGCCGCCGCGCATCAGCGGCGATCATCCCGATGCCGCCGGCCTGTTCCTGCGCGGCACCTTCGACCGCACCGAAGTCGGCATTGAAGGCCTCAGCAGCCCGAGCCATCCCACCGTGCTGCGAACCGCCGGCGACCTGATCGAGGCGGAACTGTGCGGCGAGCAGCACCTGCCCGACCGCGATTTCGTCCTGCGCTGGCAGGAACCGCGCCCGGACGATCAACCACAGGCGCGCGCCTGGGTCAGCCAGCCCCGCCACCAACCGGCCGCCGCACAGCGCCACGCCCTGCTGCAACTGCGCGCGCCCGGCTTCGACCAAACCAACGCCGCCGACACCACCGGCCAACCCCCCGGCCAGGACGTCTACTTCCTGCTCGACCGCTCCGGCAGCATGGAAGGTAGGAACTGGGAGCAAAGCGTGGCCGCGCTGGAAGCTTTCGTGCGCGAACTGGGATCCGCAGACCGGGTCTGGCTCACTTGCTTCGAAAGCTACTTCCAGGATTTCTCCGAGGCGCCGATGACGCGCGACGACATCCTCGCCAACGATGGATTCAAGTCGCTCACCGACCTCGGCACCGGCGGCGGCACCGAGTTGCTGCTTGCCTTTGCGCACGTGCTGGAGGTTCGCAAGCTTCACAGCGCCAACCGCCCGGCCCGCATGATCATCATCACCGACGGCCAGGTGGCCCACGAGGATTTGATCCTTGACGCCGTCGAAGGCTCCGACGCCCGCGACCTGCCGATCCACACCTTCGGCATCGACGTCTGGGTCAACGACGCCTTCCTCAAGGACATCGCCCGCGCCAGCGGCGGTCGCTGCACCCTGATGACCCCGGACGACGACATCCCGGCGGCGGTGCGGAAACTCGCCGTCAGCCTGCGCCCGCCGGTGCTCACCGGTCTTCAATTCGACGCCGACACCGGCTGGCTGGCACCTGACGAAACCACCCATCTGTCCGACCTTCATGCCGGCGATGTGCTGTGCGTGCCGCTGGCGGCCGCCGCCGACGGCCCCGTCGCCGACCGCCTGACCGTGCGCGCGACCGCCGCCGACGGCCAGCCGTGGTCCGCGGAGGTGGAGGTCGGTTCGCCCGTCGACGACGATGACCAACCGGCCCCGCGCTTGTTGTGGGCTCGTCAGCGCATTCGCCACCTGCTGTCCACCGGAAGGCCGGACGACGCCGTGGCCATCGCCGTGGCGCACAACCTGACCTGCCGCGGCGCCTCGTTCATCGCCTGGGACCCGGCCGAGAAAGTCCCGGTCGCCGCCCAGTCCGTCTATCAGCCGTCACTGGATACCCTGTTCTTCGGAGCCGCGCCGCGGGCAAAGCGCGCAGCCAGCATGTCAGCCCGAGAGCCCTTCGACATGGGCGCATGCTACAGCGCCGAAGAGCCTCCCATGAGCTACACGGTAGCGTCGCCGGCGCCGCTCCACGCCGACCGCCGACGACCTGCCGACCGGTATCCCGACCCGCTGGAGGCCGTCGTCAAGCGCGCCCGGCTGGCAGGTTGGAAAACGCGCTTCAAGCGTCTGCTGCGGCGCCGCATGGGTCTCGACCGGGACACCGCCGAACACGTGATCGACCTGATCCTCACCTGGATCGACGCACAGGACACCGACCAACGCGCGCGCCTGGCCAAACAATGGCTCAAGGATCTCGAAGCCGCGCAGCACCCGGCCGCGCTGATGATGCGCCAGCTTGAGGCGGACTTTGATCCGATCTTGATCGACATGGCCCGGTTGTTGTTGGATCCGACGGCCAAGCCCGACTGACCGCTCCGGTTGTTTCCTCCCCGCACTCACGACCCGGCAGGCTCCGGCAAGGGCCGCGCGCGCCCCTCCTGCGCCCGATCACTCCCTTCCCCAATAGCCCCGGCACCCTCCACTCCAACCCGGCGCCCGCCAGGTCGTGACCAGCCCCCCGTCCATCACC
>SKLO01000506.1 GCA_007123195.1 Verrucomicrobiales bacterium
AGAATGAACTCGGCCTTGAACTGGCCGAGGACGTTGGCGATCAGGGCGAATTGCGCCCCGGTGGGGATGAGTGCGAGGCAGATGCCCGCGAACAATCGTTTGCGGGAGGCGTCGTCAAGTGATGATGCAGTCATGGGTTACAAGCGTGAGGTTTCGTGAGGTTTCGTGAGGTTTTGGACCTGGGGTTCTAGCTGGTCAACCAGTGCGCGGAACCACGAACATCTCCGCGTCACCCGGCAACGGCGGGCATTATTCAACCGGGAGCGTGATTCTGACAAGTGGAAAAACCAAACGATCAGCCTTCAATGCCAAAGCCGTTTCTGTAGGGTTTGTTGATTATTTCCTCCAAACCGCTCACATTGGCGGTCAGGGTCTCCGCATCCCACTCGACCCGCCCCCCGGCCACCAACGGCAACAGCCCCACCAACAGCGCCTCGGTGAACGGTCCCGAATAGTGGAACCCGGCATGCGCATCCTCCGGCTTGCCCGCCAGGCACGCCTCCACCCACTCGGCCCGATGCCCGATCGACCTCTCGATCGTGCGCTCCAGCGGCCGGAAATCGCGCATCTTCGCCTCCGGCACCAGCCGCGGGGTGCCGGACCAGCCGCCGCACAGGATCACACCGTCGTCGCCGACAAAATAAATGCCGTTGTCGGGCAGTTCGCGGTCCGGCTCCGATCCGGGCGGCAACGGCGGCATCTTGCCCCCGTCATGCCACACCATCTTCACCTCCGGCTGATCGCCACGGGCGGGAAACCACCAGGTGACGACGCTCCATTCCGGGAACGAGCCGCCGGCCCCCTCGTGCGGCGCGCTCTCGGCCTCGACCGCCGACGGCGCGCCCAGATCGAGCGCGTAGAACGCCGGATCGGCATTGTGCACCGCCATGTCGCCGAGCGCACCGCAACCGTAATCCCACCAGCCGCGCCAGGTGCGCGGCGCGTAGACCGAATGAAAATCGCGCTCGGGCGCCGGCCCCTGCCACAGGTCCCAGTTCAAATGCTCCGGCACCGGTTGCGACTGCTCCGGATGGGACATGCCCTGGGTGTTCCAGAACCGGCCGGGGCGGTCCGACCACACGTGCACCTCGCGGACCTTGCCAATCACGCCGGCCTGAATCCATTCACGGGTCAGGCGCAGCCCCTCGCCGGCATGACCCTGGTTGCCCATCTGGGTGACCACCCCGCGCTCGCGCGCCAGTTCGGTCATCAGCCGCGCCTCGGCGATGGTGTGCGACATCGGCTTTTCCACATACACGTGCAGGCCCTTGCGCATCGCCATCATCGTCGGCGGCGCGTGGGTGTGGTCGGGGGTGCAGATCACCACCGCGTCCAGGCCGTCCTCGTTGACCAGCAGTTCCCGGTAGTCGGCGTAGAACTTCGCCTCCGAATGCGCCTCCCGAAGGCCGGCGTTGGCCCGGCTGTCGACGTCGCACAAGGCCCCCAGCCGGACCTTGCCGGTCTCCAGCAGGTTGTTGATCACGCCACCCCCCTGGCCACCGATGCCGATGCAGCCCAGCACCAGCTGCTCGCTCGGCGGCGTGGCCCCGGACTGGGCCAGCAGGTGGCGCGGCAGCACGGTCAACCCGGCCGCGGCAAGCCCGCCGCGCAGGATGGAACGACGGCTCAAGCCGGCGCGACGACGGTTCGGGAACGCCGGTGAAACGGCGGGACGGGGGCGGATGGATGAATCACTCATGTCCAAGGGCAACCGGGGGGGGTCGCAGGTCGAATTGGGGGTCGGCGCAGCCCGGCCGGCGTGGGCCAGGCGGATGACGGTCGGACAAGCCTGCGCCGGCACCGGCGGGCCGTCAACCAGCCAAGTCAACGACCGCCCGCACCGGTGTCTATCGACCGCGCCCGCCGTGGCCGCGAAAATCAGTTGGAACCCGCGCCCAACGCGGTTAAGGGACAGGCCCATGGCGGACCGCTTGAAAGCCCTGCGCGTGCTGGCCGACCCCACCCGGCTGCGCATGCTGCGCCTGCTGGAGGCCGAGGAACTGACCGTGGCCGAGCTGCAGGAGATCCTCGGTATGGGCCAGAGCCGCACCTCCTCCCAGCTGGCCCAACTGCGCGCCGGCGGCCTGGTCACCGACCGTCGAGCCGGCAAGCACACCTTCTACCGGCTGGCCGACGACGGCGACTTCAATCGCCAGGTGCTGGCCCTCGCCCGCGAGGCCGCCTGCGACCTGCCCGAGTGCGACATCGACGACGCCGCGCTGGAACTGGTCCGCAGCAAGCGCAGCGACCGCGCCCGCGCCTACTTCGACGCGCTCGCCGGCAAGTTCGGGCGCACTTATTGCCCCGGGCGGTCGTGGAAAGCGCTGGCCGAGGCGCTGCTCAAACTGATGCCCGCCCAGGACATCGCCGATTTCGGCGCCGGCGAGGGCACCCTTTCGCAGCTGCTGGCCCAGCGCGCCCGCCACGTGATCGCGGTCGACAACTCGGAGCAAATGGTCGCCTACGGCACCCGCGTCGCCCGCGACAACGGCTTCACCAACCTCGAATACCGGCTCGGCGACATCGAATCACCGCCGATCGACCCCGCCAGCCTCGACCTGGTCGTGTTCAGCCAGGCCCTGCACCATGCCCGCCGGCCCGACCGCGCCATGCAGGCCGCCAGCCGCGCGCTGCGGCCCGGCGGCCGGGTGATGGTGCTGGACCTGTTGCAACACGGCTTCGAAGACGCGCGCGAACTCTACCAGGATGTCTGGCTCGGGTTCTCCGAGTCGGAGCTGCTGCGCCTGCTGCGCCAGGCCGGGTTTGAGCAGATCGAGGTCGCGGTGGTCGACCGCGAACCCGATCCGCCCAAATTCGCCACCCTGCTCGGCCTCGGCTACAAGCCAGTGTCGGTGCCGGAATGAGCGGTTTTTCCAAACCACTTGGCAAAACCGCCACCGGGGCTAGGATGCGGTTTCCACTCGACTCATGGGATCCCATACCGACAAACTACTCACCCTGCTCGTGCTTGGCGCCCCCGGCAGCGGCAAGGGCACCCAGGGCATGGCGCTCGGCACCATCCCCCGCTTCTTCCACTTCTCCTGCGGCGACGCCTTCCGCTCGCTCGACACCCGCACCCGCATCGGCCAGGAGTTCCTCAAATACTCCAGCCGCGGCGAATTGGTGCCCGACGAAGTGACGGTCGAGTTCTGGAAGGCGCAGATCGACAACAGCCGCGATTCCCACCTGTTCAAACCGGACATCGATTTCCTCGTGCTCGACGGCATCCCGCGCAACGTGCGCCAGGCTGAGCTGATGGAGAACTACATGGACGTCCAGCAGGTGTTCCACCTCAGCTGCCCCGACCGCAGCGAACTGGCCCGGCGCCTGCGCAAGCGCGCGCTCAAGGACAACCGCCTCGACGACGCCAACAGCGAGGTCATCGAACGCCGGATCCGAACCTACGAGGACGAGACCAAACCGATCCTGGAATTCTACTCGCCGGCCAAGGTCACCAACATCGACGCCACCCGGCCGCCGGCTCAGGTCATGCACGACATCCTCAGCCGCGTGCTCGAACTGCCGAAGTGGCAGGAAGTGGCCAAAATCGTGGTCTGAACACGGAGCCCGCGCGCCCGCGCCAGCCGGTCGCCCTCCCCCGCGCCCGCCTTGCCAACCCTCCCCTCCGCGGCCCCGTCGTCCCATGCCCGCCGCTCATCCCGAACCCAATCACCCGCCCAACCCCGGGGCGCCGGTCCCGCCCCTGCGGGTCGTCTACCTCGGCAGCGGCGACATCGGCCTGCCCACCCTGCGCCGGCTCGCCGCCGACCCCCGCACCGAACTGGCCGCCGTCGTCACCCAACCCGACAAACCGGTCGGCCGCCGCCGCCAGCTGCAGGCGCCGCCCATCAAGGACCTGGCCCTTGAACTCGGCCTGCCCGTGCTGCAGCCCGAACGCCTGCGCCACCCCGATGCGGTCGCCGCCCTGGCGGCGCTCAAACCGGACCTGCTGGTGGTGTTCGCCTACGGCCAGCTGCTCTCGCCCGCCGTGCTGGATCTGCCCACCGTCGGCTGCTGGAACCTGCACGCCTCGCTGCTGCCGCGGCACCGCGGCGCCGCCCCGATCCAGGCCGCCATCCGCGACGGCGACCGCGAATCCGGCATGACCCTGATGTGGATGGACCGCGGCCTCGACACCGGCGACCTCCTCTGCACCGACACCCTGCCGCTTGAACCCGGCGAAACCGGCCAAAGCCTGCATGACAAACTGGCCCGGCTCGCCCCCCGCACCCTCGACCGCGGACTCGACCTGCTGCTCGCCGGCCGCGCCCCGCGGCAACCGCAAGACCACGCCGCCGCCACCCACGCCGGCAAACTCACGCGCGACCACGGGCGCATCGACTGGAATCAGCCCGCCACCGTCATCGAGCGCGCCATCCGCGCCCACCACCCCTGGCCAGGCAGCCACACCGCCGTCACCGCGCCCGACGGCCGCCCGCGCACCCTCAAGCTGTTCCCCCCGGTCAAACCAGGTCCCGTCACCGACCACGACCAAGGCGCCGCCACCCCGCCCCCCGGCACCATGGACATCCAGGGCGACCAGCTCCGCTTCCGTACCGCCGACGGCTGGTTGCTGGCTGGCGACGTGCAACCCGAGAACGCCCGCCGCATGAGCGCCGCCGAATTCGCCCGCGGCTGGCGCTGAGTCCCGGCCCGGCTCTCACCGATCCGCCTCACCGACGGACTGGCGTTCCATGATGCTCAACTCCGCCCGGTGGGTGTCGCGCAAGCACAATCACCTACAAAGTGTCTGACACTTAGTCGGGCCCAGCTCGAGTGGCTCGACCGCCGACTCGCCGCTGCTCCCGACAAACCGGTCATCCTCATCGGTCATCACTACCCCGAGCAACAGCGCGAGGATGTCATTCCCATCGACCCGCCGCCGCCGATCCCCGGACTGGTCGACGGCGATGCCTTTCTCGATCTTGCCCGCCGCCGCGACCAGGTGAAGGCCTACATCTACGGCCACAGCCACTTCTGGGGCGTGCAAACCGACGACCACGGGCTGCATCAGGTCAACCTTCCCCCCACCGCTTACGTCTTCCGTCCCGAACTCCCCAGCGGCTGGGTCCTCGCCACCGCCCACGCCGACCACATGACCCTCGAACTCCGGACGGTCGGTGCGCAGCACCCCCGCCACGGCGAGAAGACCGATCTCCGCTGGAGGTAATGGGCGCACGGGCGGTTTTGTCTGGCCCGTCCGACCCGTCCGACTTGCCGGACTTATCCATAGAGTCAGCACCCACCCTCCCGCCGCCACAACGCGGCAGTCCGGCACCCCCCAGGACCTGCCATCCTCTGTAGCCTCTGTGGTGGAGAATCCCCTCCATTCATCATGTCAATTTTCACCATGCTTTTATCAATTGTCCAGATGTTCGGAAGCCTGCCATAACTGCTGTTGTCCGCTGCTCCTATTTCTCACCAGCCACACCACCACCAATCATTCACATCCACCGAACCATGACCAAACCCCGTCACGATTCTTCACTGGCCGCACGCGCAACACGGTTCACGTTGGCTTCCGTTTTCTGCCTTACCCTGAACTCCTGCTTCACCTTGATGACGGTCGACTGCGTGGACAGGAACGTCAGTGCCGGCAATAAAGATCTGGCCTTAAACGCGCTCATGCCCCTGGCCGTCACCGGCGACATCGTCACCGCGCCCGCCCAGCTTATCATGCTCGGAATCCTGACCGAATGCGGAACTCAACCCCTGTATTGGTAGCGTCCCTGCCATGATCTCCGGCTCCGAGGGGCAAGAGCAACCAAGCGGAGCCATCCCTTGGGGGGATGGCTCCTGCGGTTGGATTGCCGCCACAGGCGGCTGTGCGGGGTGGCTCGCTTGCGCTCGCTGAAACGCCGCCGCTGTCGCGGCAAAGCGCTCGAACTGCGTTCTCATCCAACCTCCGGAACCATCCCTTGGGGGGATGGCTCCTGCGGTTGGATTGCCGCCAAGGGCGGCTGTGCGGGGTGGCTCGCTCGCGCTCGCTGAAACGCCGCCGCTGTCGCGGCAAAGCGCTCGAACTGCGTTCTCATCCAACCTCCGGAACCATCCCTTGGGGGGATGGCTCCTGCGGTTGGATTCGAACCAACGACCTAGTGGTTAACAGCCACCCGCTCTACCGCTGAGCTACGCAGGATCAGGATTGGAAGTGAGCCGGACTCCTCGGGTCGGAGGTGTCGGGGAGCGAAAAAGGTGACGCGGATCGGGCGGGATGCAAGAGGTTGTTTGCTTTCGCCGCGGAATTTTTCGGCGGGCACCGATTCAAGCGCCGCGCAGGCGGGAGACTTCGGGCAGGGTCATGAGTCGCGCGAGGACCTCCTCGCGACGGCCCTCCTTGAGCATCGGGAAGGTGACCAACCGGTCGGGATCGAGGGTGAACTTGCCGGAGCGGGTGCGGCGCAGGGCAGCGAGGTGACCGCCACAACCGAGCGACTCGCCGATGTCGTGGGCATAGGTGCGGACGTAGAACCCCTTGCTGCAAACCACCCGGAAGTCGATCTCAGGCGGCTCGATGCGCTGCAATTCGTAGGCATACACGCGGACGAAGCGGGGATCGCGCACGACCTCCTGACCCTTGCGGGCGAGCTTGTAGAGCGGCACCCCGTCCTTCTTGATGGCGGAAACCATCGGCGGGATCTGGTGGAAATCGCCCTTGAAGCGGTCGAACGCGGCCCGCACCGCGACCTCGTCGAGGTCCGGGGGCAGGGGTCGCTCGGCGGTAACCTCGCCCTCGCGGTCCTGGGTGTTGGTGCTGACGCCCAGCTTCATGGTGCCGACGTATTCCTTGTCCTCGCTCATCAGCAGGTCCTGGATCTTGGTGGCCTTGCCGATGACCAGCAGCAGCAGACCGGTGGCCATGGGATCGAGTGTGCCGCAATGGCCGATCTTCTTGATCTTCAGGCAGCGTCGGGCGACCGCCACGACGTCGTGCGAGGTCATGTCGGGGCCTTTGTCGATGAGCAACACCCCGTTGAGATCGGGGTCAGCGGCTGGGTATGGATTCGGCATCGGAGTCGGCTGCGGCGTTGGATGTGGCTTGAGGCTGGGCGTGCTGCGCGAGGGCGGCGAGGAAGGAGGACATGGCGTGGTCGAGGTCGCCGGCGATGCGGGCGCCGGCGGCGAGGGTGTGACCGCCGCCATTGAACTGGCGGCAGACCGCACAGACGTCGATGGCCGGGTTGCGCGAGCGGGCGCTGACGCGCACCATGCCGTTCTCCAGTTCTTCAAAGAACACGGCGGCTTCGACACCGTCGAGGCTGCGCAGGAACTCGGAGATGCCTTCGCTGTCGTCGTCGACCAGTCCTAGCTGGCGCTTGAGGTCGAGCGAGAGCCCCCAGCTGACAATTCGGCCACCGAGGTCGGACCGGAGCCCGTCGACGCAACGGGCGATCACCTGGGCCTGCCGCATCGGGGTGCGTGCGTAGAGGTGATCGGCGACGTCTCCGGCGTCGACCCCGGCGGCGACCAGCGAGGCGGCTGCCTGCAGCACCTCGGCGCTGGTGTTTTGGAAGCGGAAGCCGCCGGTGTCGGTCATGATGGCGACGTAGAGCGCGGTGTTGACGATGGTGTCCACCGGGAGCCGTTGGCTGGTGATGAGGTCGAACAGGATCTGGCCGGTGGCGGCATGATCGGGCAGGATCAGGTTGGCGTCGGCGTAGCCCGGGTTGCTGACATGGTGGTCGATCACCATGGTGGAGCCGGCCTGATCGAACAATCGGCGGCCGATGGCGCCCATGCGGTCGGCGGCGGCGGTATCGACCGAGATCACCAGTTCGTATTCCAGCGGGTCGGGTTGATCGGCGGCCACCCGATCGGCGCCGGGCATGAAGCGGAACGAGTTCGGGCAACCATCCGGATTGAAGTAGCCGACGCGGGCGCCGAGCAGTTCAAGGGTCCGGCCGAGGGCCAGCACCGACCCGATGGCGTCGCCGTCCGGCCGGACATGGCTGACGACGGCGGCACTGGAGGCGGCGCGCAGGCGTTCCGCAGCGGCGCCAAACCCGTCTGTGGAGGACCAGACGAGCGGGTCTGGGGACGTGGATTCGGAGTGTGTGGTGGTCATGCGATGAGAGTGATGCTTACGGGAGGCGGCGGTCGGCAGGCCGGCGGCCGTGACGGCGGGCAATTCCCGTTCCGCAGCGGCGGACGCGCGTCCCCGGGTTGATCCGACCTGCCGGGTTCGAAGTCAAACCCGGGCCATGAATCACCGCGATCCGGCCAGGTAATCGGGATCATCCGGGTCCAGCTCGTCGTCCGGGTCCGGGACCTCGCCCTGCTCGTGTTCGAGGCCAAGTTCATCCATCAGGCTGACCAGCTTGACGCCGCGCTCGCTTGAGTCGTCGCCGCGGAATTCGAGCAGGGGAGTGCGCTTGAGCACGATGCGCTTGCTGAGGCGCCCCTGGATGAAGCCGCGGCGGCTGTTCAGGCGATCGATGACATCGTCCGGCCGATGGAGACCCGCGAGGATGCCGACGTAGACGAAGGCCTGCTTGAGGTCCGGGGTGATGTCGACGTCGGTGACGGTGACAAGCGTGCCCTGGAACTCGAAGTCGCGTTCGAGGATGCCTCCGAGTTCCCGTTTGATGAGTTCCCGGACGCGGATGAGGCGCTGGCTCATTAAAGCGTCTGGTCGATCTTGTCGAGGCGGTAGCACTCGATGACATCGTCGACCTGGTATTCGTTGAATTCACCGAGGCGAATGCCGCATTCGAGGCCGGTCTTGACTTCCTGGACGTCGTCCTCGAAGCGGCGCAGGGTCTGAACGGCGCCGTCGTAAACCGGCTGGTCTTCGCGCAGCACGCGGGCGCGGGCGGAGCGGTCGATGCGGCCGCTGGTGACCAGGCAGCCGGCAACGCGGCCGCGGGACACCTTGAACACCTGCTTGACCTTGGCGTGGCCGAGCTTGGTTTCGCGCATCTCGGGGTCGAGCAGGCCGAGCATCGCCTCCTTCACCTGGTCGATCAGCTCGTAGATGATCGAGTAGAGTTTCACCTGCACGCCCTCGCGTTTGGCGGTGCGCACGGCGTTGGGCTCGACCTTGACGTTGAAGCCGATGCAGACGGCGTCCGAGGCGCTGGCGAGCAGGATATCCGACTCGGTCAGGGGGCCGGCACCGCTGTGGAGGACCTGAATACTGACCTTGTTGGACTCGATTTCGTGGAGCGCGCCAATGATGGCCTCGACCGAACCGGCGACGTCGGCCTTGATGATCAGGTTGAGGGTCTTGGTGGCGTCCGGCTCGATGCCCTTGTAGAAGGCCTCCAGGCGGCTGCGCTCGGGCAGGGTGAGCTTGGCCGTGCGCTGCTGGTCGAGGCGTTCGGTGCTGAGTTTCTTGGCGTCGCGCTCGGTGTTCATTTCGACCACCTCGTCGCCGACGCGGGGCAGGTCGCTGAAGCCGGTGATGGCGACCGGCATGGCAGGGCCGGCCTCCTTGACCGGTTTGCCATCGCCGTCGGTCATGGACCGGATCTTGCCGTAGTGGGGGCCGCAGATGAAGGGCATGCCGATCTCGAGCACGCCCGACTGGACGATGACGGTGCCGGAGGGGCCGCGGCCGATCTCCAACCGCGACTCGATGACGCTGGCGCGGGCCGGTCCCTTGTGGGTGGCCTTGAGGTCGAGCACCTCGGCCTGCAGCAGCATGGTTTCAATCAGGTCGTCGAGGCCCAGGCCCTCGGTGGCCGAGACTTCGACGCACTCGGTGTCGCCGCCCCAGTCGACCGGAGCGAGGTCGTGCTCCTGCAACTGGCCCTTGACCCGGTTCACGTCGGCACCTGGCACATCGATCTTGTTGATCGCCACCAGGATGGTGACACCGGCGGCGCGGGCGTGGTTGAGCGCTTCGATGGTTTGCGGCATGACGCCGTCATCGGCCGCCACGACCAGCACCACCACATCGGTGACGTTGGCGCCGCGGGCGCGCATCTGGGTGAAGGCGGCGTGGCCCGGGGTGTCGAGGAAGGTGATCGATTTATCGTCGCAGGTAACGCTGTAGGCACCGATGTGCTGGGTGATGCCCCCGGCTTCGCCGCCGGCCACGCGGGACTTGCGGATGGCATCGAGCAGCGAGGTCTTGCCGTGGTCGACGTGGCCCATGAAGGTAATGATGGGCGGGCGCAGCTTGATTTCCTTCTCGGGCTGCTTGTCGAGCTTGACCGGGGGCGGCTCGACGGGGACATCGGTTGCCGCGTGGACGCCGCCGCCTTTCTCGCGCTTCTCCTTGTAGAACACGAATCCGTGTTTCTCGCAGATCTGGGCGGCAATGTCGGCCTCAACGGGCTTGTCCGGGGTGGCGAAGACCTCAAACTCGATCAGGTCCTTGATCAATTGGAACGGTCGCAAGCCGAGGCGTTCGGCCAGGTCCTTGACGATGATCGGCGGCTTGATGTGGACGACCT
>SKLO01000519.1 GCA_007123195.1 Verrucomicrobiales bacterium
CTCGCCCACCACCACGGCCACTTCCTCCGGGAACCGGTCGCCGGGGAACTGGTCCATGATTTCCTTGGGCGGGTAAAAGCCTTCTTCGATGCCGTCGAACCATTCAATGGTGAACGGCTTGCCGCCGCTGGCCGGATGGCCGTCGAACTGCCAGCTGATGTGATTGGCCTGGGGCCAGAGTTGGGCCCTGCGTTCGGGGGAATCGATCCAGCTTTGCTGGACCTTGGCGGAAACCGAGGCCGGCGCGGAGAGGTCGAGACCCTTCCAGACGGCGCTGAGGATGTGGCAGCCGATGTCACCGGACCAGCCGGTGCCGAAGTCGAGCCAGGTGCGCCACATGGCAGGGTGGTAGACGCCGTGGGCGAACGGGCGCTCGGGGGCGACGCCGAGGAACAGGTCCCAGTCGAGTTCCCCGGGAGCCTCGGTGGTGGGCGGCGCCGGGTCGTCGAGGCGGTAGCGCATGCCGGAGGCGCGGTTGGAGCAAAGGTAGGCGTGGCGAACCTCGCCGATCACGCCCGAGCGCAGGTATTCCACTCCCATGCGGTCGCCGACCCCGGACGAGTGCTGGTTGCCGAGTTGGCTGACCACGCGGTGCTTTTTCGCCAACTCGGTGAGCAGGCGCACTTCGGCCACGCTGTGGCACATGGGTTTCTGGCAGTAGACGTGTTTGCCGGCCCGGATGGCGGCGGCGGCGATCGATGCGTGCATGTGGTCGGGCACGGTGACATTGACCGAATCGATCCGGTCGCCTTCGGCATCGAGCATTTCGCGCCAGTCGCGGTAGTGGCGGGCATTGGGCGCCACCTCCGCGGCGGCGGCGAGGTGGCGCTGGTCGATGTCGCAGAGGGCGGTGATTTCGGCCTCCGGGTGCGACTGAATCTGGCGCACGTCATTGAGGCCCATCATGCCGCCGACGCCGATGCAGGCGTGCTGGACCTTGCCGTTGGGGTTGGCTGCGGCGCGCAGGCGTGCGGCTCCCGGCAGGCTGGCGGCGGCCAGGGCGGCCGCGCCGGTCTGGAGGAAACGGCGGCGGGAGGCGGTGGTTTGGCCGGGGCCGGCAATGGTGGATGCGCACGGGGTCATGAGCTATGCACGGCAACCGCCCGTCCATTCTTTCAGGGGGAGTTGGCTCACGACGGGGCTGCGCGCCGCTTGTTCAGCGTTGCACGGCTCGATAGACCCGGTATTGGAACTGCGGCTCGATGCCGTCGAACTGCTCGAGGAACTCGAACCACTGGGGGTCGTCGATCAGTTCAAAGCCGCCCGGCATGTGCGTCCGGTCGAAGTTGTCGTAGCCACGGACCAGCCACGCCCGTTGCTGTCGGTCGCCGGCCTTGCGCAGGCCCTCTTCAATGGTCTGGCGGTCGTGTGCCAGCACCGCATCGGGCGCATAGACATCGAGCACGCGCCCGCCGAGACCGTAGGCGATCACCAGGCCGTCGCCGCCGTCCGGTTGTGAGCGGATCCATTGGATGGTGTCGTGCATCGGTGAGATCGGGCGTTCCGCCAGCAGGCGCAGCTGTGGCCATGCGAGGGCCACGAACCAGAGCAGGGCAAAGGTTCCGGCCGCACCGGCCATTGGCATTGCCCCGGTCCTGACCCGGCGTGCGAGCCAGGCCGCGCTCTGGGTCCAGCCGATGGCCACCAGGATGACCAGCAAGGGCAGCAGCGGCATCAGGTAGCGGGGGTAGAAGTAGATCTCGCGCCACCAACTCACCGCCACATAAGCGGCGCACAGCAGAAACACCGAGCCGATCGCGGCCAGGCCGACGCGGCTGCGGCACCACAGGGCCCAGGCTCCGAGCAGGGCGGCCAAGCCGTTGCACCAGGCCCAGCCGGTGGTCCACCAGTGCTCGGCCCTCAGGCCGGCCCAGTCGACCACTGCGGACCCGGCTTCACTGGCGCGATAGGGGATCCCCAGGGCCAGTCCGGTGAAGGTGTCGCGCAGCACTGGCCAGCTGAGCAGCAATTGCACATCCGGCCCCCAGTGCAGCGCCTGCATGAGGTTTGGCAGGAACGAGTGCAGGAACGCCATCGCCGCCAATACGTGGACCGCCACCAACCGTCCGCAGGCCTGCAGGCGATGGTCACGGTCGGGAAGTCGGTGCCACAGCACCAGTGCCGTGGTGAGGAACAGGGCCAGCGCCACCGGCAGCGCGTTGGGGAAGGTCCACAGCAGCAGCCATTGGTTGGTCGCCAGCAGCAGCCACCAGCGCCACCGCCAGGGCTGGCGGTGCAGCTTGGTGATCCACAGCAGCGCCAGCGGCACCAGGGGCATCAGCAGCGCGTAGGCACGGGTGTCCACACCGTAGCGGATTGCCCACGGGTGCAGTGCCAGCAGCGCCGCCGCCAGCAGGCCGGCCACCGGCATGCCCCACGACTTCAACAGTGCTCCCACTGCCAGCACCGCCAGCAGCGAGGCCAGCAGCGCCGGCACCCGCGCCGCGAGATCGTTGAACTCGTGACGATCGGCACCGGTCAGCTGGCGCCAACTGTCGAGTGATGCCTTCTGAGCGAGGGACACCGTCGGATGGTTGGTTGGCTTGAGAAAATACCACGCCGCCCGGTCCCATGTGGTCTCGACAAAGCGCAGCTCGCCTGGATTGCTTCGGTCCTCGCGCCACTGCCCGTGGCTGGCCTGCTTGACCGCCCACAGTTCGTCCCACCACAGGCTGCCGGAGGCCAAGGGAAGCCGGACCACGCCGGCGAG
>SKLO01000067.1 GCA_007123195.1 Verrucomicrobiales bacterium
CTCGTGATCCCAGTCGGCCAGGAAAATCTGCGAGGTGCCGTCCTGGCTGCGGTTGCTGGTCCACGACAACCGCTGGCCGCACGGCGCGAACACCGGCAGACCGTCGAAACCGTGGGTGTGCGTCACCCGCACCGGCTCGCGTTCGCCGGCGGTGTCGACAAGATACAACTCGAAGTTGTCGAAGCCCTGCAGATTGCTGGCGAAGATCAGGTAGTCGCCGGACGGATGGAAGAACGGCGCCCACGACAGCGCGCCGAGCGTGGTGACCTGGCGCTGGTTGCCGCCGTCGGCGTCCATCACCCAGATCTCGGCGCTGTCGCCCTTCTCGGTGAAGCGGCGCCAGCAGATCATCTCCCCGCAGGCGCTGAAGAACGGCCCGCCGTCGTAGCCCGGGTGATCGGTCAGGCGCCGGACATTGCCGCCGTCCGAGTCCATCAGGTAGAGGTCCATCAGGAACGACTGGTTCAGCTCGAACCGCTCGCGCTCCTCCGCGGTCAGCTCGCGCTGGTAGGCCAACCGGTTGGAGGCGAACACGATGTGCCCGCCGCAGGGCGAGTAGGCGCCCTCGGCGTCGTAACCGAGCGAGTTGGTCAGGTTCACCAGATTGCCGCCGTCGGGGTCGGCCTGGAAGATGTCGTAATGCTTGTCGTAGTCCCACGAGTAGCGGCGCTGGCGCCCGCTCTCGCGCTCCTCGTATTCGGCCTCCTGCTTGGCCTTGGCCTCGTCGTCCTGGTGGGTCGAGGCGAACAGCACCCGGTCCCCGTCGGGATGAATCCAGGCGCAGGTGGTCTTGCCATGGCCGGGCGAGACCCGGTTGGTGTCGCCGGTCACCAGGTCCATCAGGTAGATCTGGAAGAACGGGTTGCCCTGCTCGCGCTCGCTCTGGAAGATCATCCGGTCGCCGTCGGCGCTGAAGTAACCCTCGCCGGCGCGCAGCCCGGCCAGGGTCAATTGCCGCGCGTTGGCGATGAAGGCGGCCTCGACCTCGCTGTCGAGGGCCACCGTCTGCACCCGGGCCAGGCGGTCGCCGGGTTCGGCGTCGGCGCGCGTGCCGGCGCCCCACCAGCTGGCGGCGGCGGTCAGGCCAAGCAGGCCGAGGGCGGCGATCAACGGGGAAAAATGTCGGGCCTTGTTCATGTGATCAGATCGGTCGATGGCGGGGCGTGCCGTCGGGCACCCCCGCGGATGTGGGTTCCTAGTTCATACGTGGCGCGCTCAGCCCCCGTTTCAAGTGGCACCTCGGTTCAAGCGACCCTCCGACGCCCTCGTCAACCTCAATGCTCCTTCTCGCTCGGGGCGATCGAAGCCTCCAAGCGCTCGGCTGCGAAGTTCCCACAACCGCGGGTCGGAGGTCCGCGCTACGGGACAGAGGCTCCGCCGGTGGGAAGTTACAAGAGAACCGCGCACAGCCGCCCCCCTGACCCACCGCCTCACCCCGGCCTCGCGGGCGCAGCGACCGTAGGTTGAATTGTCTTCAATTCGACCGGTGTGCGGGTCGCTCGTTCCCTGCGTCCGCTTCCTTCAGACTCCGTTCGCCCGCGGCGAATGAACCCTCAAGGTGGTCCCGGTGCCAAGCCGTGCGCACGACGCACAGCAGGTCGAATTGCGCCAATTCAACCTACGGGGCTCGGAAGGTGCTTGTTCGATCGCTCACGGCGGAGTGCTGGCGAAGGTCATCATTGATTGCAGTCGGGCAGGGGCTCAGGGTCCAGCGCCCGGGCGACGCCACCCCGGTGACCCGGCCACCCGGCGCTCCAGCACGTAGTCGTCCATGACGTGGCCTTCGCCGATGTCCTCGATCAGGGCGTCGACCAGCCGGTAGCCGGCGCGGCGGTAGGCGCGCAGGGCACGGTGGTTGTGCTTGTTCACCCGCAACCGGATGCGGTCGAGCCCGAGCCCGCGGGCGTGTTCCTCAAGCCATCCCAGCAGGACGGCACCGTAGCCGCGGCCCTGGAACTCCGGCACGAGGTAGAACCGTTGCAGCACCAGCGGCTGACCACTGGCGTGGGTCGGCTCGGGCGTCGGGTCGCAGCCGAGGAAGCCGATCGGTCGGTCGCCGGTTTCGGCCACGAAGTAGTGGGCGCCCCGCAGCAGGTCGGCCTGCAGCCGTCGCGGCGAATACATCTGCCGCAGCATGTAGTGGATCTGCGGCATGCTGATCATGCCTGGATAAAACGCGTGCCACGAACGGCCCGCCAGCTCGCGGATCAGGGCGACGTCGGCCGTTCCGGCCTTGCGGACCTGCAGGTCGATCCCGATGCGGGGCAGGGCACGCTCCGGTTCGGGGCCGGACGACGGGTGGGCTGACATGCACACAAGGCGGACGCGGGCGTCGGCGGTGGCGGGCGAACCTCGCGGTTGGTCAGGCGATCGTCTGGGTGGTGCGCTGGAGGTAGTAGTCAAGGCTCTCCGCCAGCGCCAGCCAGGAGGCGTCGATGATATTGTCGGACACGCCGACGGTGCCCCAGGTGCTGCGGCCGTCGGTGCTGTCGATCAGCACCCGGGTGCGGGCGGCGGTGCCGTTGCTGCTGTTGATGATGCGCACCTTGTAATCGGTCAGGGTGACCTGTTCGATCTGCGGCCAGAACGGGGTCAGGGCCTTGCGCAGGGCGAGGTCGAGCGCGTTGACCGGGCCGTCGCCCTCTTCGACGGTGTAGATGCGTTCGCCCTGGATCAGCAGCTTGACCGTGGCTTCGTTGGTGTTGACCTGGTTCCTGGTGCCGTGGCGGTGGGTGGTGTGGAATTCGAGCAGCTCGAAGAAGGTTTTTTTCAAGCCGAGTTCCTCGCGCACGAGCAGCTCGAACGAAGCGTCGGCGGCCTCGTATTCGTAACCGAGCTTTTCCATCTGCTTGACGCGCTGGAGGATGCGCTTGACCCCGGCGCTGCCTTTTTCCAGCGGGAACCCGAGTTCAGCGGCCTTGACCAGCACGTTGCTCTGCCCAGACAGCTCGGACACCAGGATGTGCTGGCGGTTGCCGACCTCCTCGGGGCGGATGTGCTCGTAGCTGCGCGCGAGTTTCTGCACCGCGTTGACGTGCATGCCGCCCTTGTGGGCGAAGCACGAGGCGCCGACAAACGGCGCGCGCGGGTTGGGCATCATGTTGGCGAGGTCGTCGACGAACAGCGACAGGGCGGTCAGGCGCCGCAGGTTGGGGGCCACCGGGCGCTGCATCTTGAGCTGCAGGCACGGCATCACGGTGGTGAGGTTGCAGTTGCCGGTGCGCTCGCCGTAGCCGTTGATGGTGCCCTGCACGTGGGTGGCGCCGGCGCGGATCGAGGCCAGCGCGTTGGCCACCGCGACCCCGCTGTCGTCGTGGGTGTGGATGCCCACCGGGGTGACCACCCGCTGCAACACCTCGCGGGTGATGTGCTCGACCTCGTCGGGCATGGTGCCGCCGTTGGTGTCGCACAGGACCAGCACCGAGGCGCCGCCCTGTTCGGCCGCCAGCAGGGTCGCCAGCGCGTGTTCGGGGTCGTCCTTGTAGCCGTCGAAGAAGTGTTCGGCGTCATAGATGACCTGGCGGCCGTGGTCCACCAGGTGCCGGGCCGTGTCGCGGATCATCGCCAGGTTCTCCTCGACCGTGGTGCGCAGAACCTCGGTCACCTGCAGCTTCCAGCTCTTGCCGAAGAACGTCACCACCGGCGCCTGCGAGTCGATCAGCAGCTTCACCTGGGGATCCTCGGTGACCGGCACCCCGGGGCGGCGGGTGCTGCCGAAGGCGGCGATCTTCGCGCTGTTCCAGGTGCGCTGGGCCGCCAGCTCGAAGAACTCGACGTCCTTGGGATTCGATCCCGGCCAGCCGCCCTCGATGTAATGCACGCCGAACTCGTCGAGCTTCTCGGCGATGCGCAGCTTGTCGAGCACCGACAACGAGACGCCCTCGCCCTGGGTGCCGTCGCGCAAGGTGGTGTCGTAGATTTCGACCGGGGGATGCGGACTGGTCGCGGTGATGACGGGCGCAACCCCGGCTTCGGTCTCGGCGGCGGATTGACTCCGGCCCGGCGCGGTGTCGGCGGTGGGTTCGGAGACGGGTCCTCCGGCGGGCGTGGCGCCGGTGGGGGCGGGATCGGTGGCGGACTTCATGAGTGGAAACTGCGCGGCCCGTTGGATCAAACAGGGTGGCAGCGTCCGCGGGCCGGGCCAGGCCATGGGCGGTCGGTGCCGGTGACACCCCGCCGGGCCATTGAAACCTCAGTGGCCGGAGGAGGTGACAGCAGGGATGCCAATAATTCGGAAAGCGGCTGCTGCGGTCATGGTCAAGGTGTTGCTCCGGTCGGAACCCGACCGAATTTCAGGAATAGCACGGCCCATGGTCATTTCCAGTCGAAATTTCACTCGGACCCGTCGCCGGGCCGCGGCCCCTGTTCGCTGACCCGGTCGCCGAGCCAGCGGTAGACGAAGTGGTTGAACTGCTCGTGGCCGGTGCCCTGCAGGTCCGCGACCAGCTGGTAGCGGCCGGACGACTCGATGTAGTCGAGCAGCGCGCCGTGGCTGTTCCGGGCGTGGCGGCGGTGGGCGAACGCGACCACCAGCGGGCGGTTGCTGTCGCGTGCGGTGGCCTCCATCGCCTCGAGTTCGGTCACTGACCAGGCGGGGTTGGCGAACGGGTCGTAGACCATGAAATCGGTGTAGAACGCCGCCAGCTCCACCTGGTCGCTTTGCTCCAGATAGCCGGGGTAAACGCCGCCGCGGGCGAGTTCCACCGCCTCGCGCTGGGGTTGCAGCGGGTGCAGGGTCTGGCGTTTCACTACGGGCGCGATGGCGGCGACCCAGACCGCCAGCACGGCGGCGCTGGCCCACCATGCCGGACGCGGGATGCGGCCGCCGATGTCCATCAGCCAGCCCAGTGAGCCGGCCGCCATGACGATCAGCGCCGGCAGCGCCGCCAGCACATACCACGGGTGCAGCACCGTGTCGGTCAGACGCGCCACCGCGAACGCCAGCAGAGGCGCACCGAAACCAACCGCCGCCAACAGCCAGCCGGCGCGGGTGTGCCAGCACCACCACAGCCAGCCGAGCAGCACCGCCAGCGCCACCAGCCCGAGCGCCGCCACCGGCAGCCAGTTGTGGGCCTCGATCGAGCGCAACACGGCGCTGGCGACCGGCGACTCTGGATTGGCGTCGCGCCACGGCATGCCGATGGCGAGCTGGCTGCCAATGTCCGCCCACCAGGACCACGGCGGGGCGCCCTGCAGGGACGGTGGCGGCTCGTCCATGGTGGCCCGCATCTGGTTCACCTGCGGAGCGAACAACAGCATGAACAACAGGGCCGCCAGTCCGTTGGCCAGCAGCCAGCGCGTGGCCTGGATCTTGACCCGGGGCCGATGCTCCCGGCGCCGCAGCCAGCCGAGCAGCCAGCCGATGCCGAGGATGGCGTTGAGGGCCAGCAGCGGGTGCACGGACCCGGGGAAAGCCCACATCATCAACGCGGACAGCCCGCCCACCGTGAGCCACCAGCGCCAGGTGCCCTCGCGCAGGGCCCGCCACACCGCCCCCAGCAGCAACGGCACCAGCAGCAGCAGCAGACCGTGGCCGCGTCCTTCGGAGGCGTAGCGGATCATCCACGGATGCAGCGCGGCCACCGTCAGCACCAGCAATCCACGCTCGGGCGACCCCAGCCCCCGGGCCAGCAGGCCCAGCACCAGCAACCCGGCCACCCCGGCGGCGTAGGCCGGCCAGCGGATCGCGGTCTCGCTGACCTGCGCCGGCGCCAGCCCGTGCCGCTCCGCCACCCACTCGTAATTCAAGCGCGCCACCAGGCCGTAAGGAGGCGAGTTGTTGCCCACCTCCATGTGCCAGACGGTGGTCACCCAGTCGGGCGCCCGGTGGACCAGTTGCCCGGTCTCTCCGTCCGGACGGAAATCGCCGGCGATGTAACGCCGGAACATGTAGGCCTCGTCGTTGTAGAGGCTCAGGTTCAGCCGCTCGGCCCGCAACCACGCCGCCACCAGCAGGATCACCGCCGCCGCCAGCCACCATAGCCAGCCTGGCGCGGGCACCGGCGGCAGATCGAGCCGGCTGAAACGCCCGCGCGGTCCCGCCCACCATCTGGCCGTTCCCGCCGCCGCCAGCATCAGGCCGGCGCCCGCCACCGCCACCCACCAGGTGGCGGTCCGCACATGATCGATCACCCGCACCGTTCGATCCCGGGTCTCGCGCGAGGCGATCGCGTCGCGTCCGTCCGCCCCCAGCCCCCAGGCCAGAGCCCCCAGCCCGAGGGCCAGCAGCAGGCAGAACATCGTTGCCGGCCATGTCAGGGATCGCTGCTGCTCCATTGCCGCCGACGTTAAGCCCGGTCGCTGCCCTGTCAACGCAGCCACAACACCGTGGGACATCTGTCGCCGCCGCTTCCCGGCTTGCATCAGGCGGTTTTTCCGGCTTTGTTGCGGGTTCCCGGAACGCCGGCGGCGGCTGTGTGGTCGTCAGCCGGGCATCATTCCGGGGCTGTTCCCGTGCCCGTCGGCACACCGATCCGACTCTTCAAATCATGCAACCGATCGTCGTCGCCTATTCCGGGGGTCTTGACACCTCCGTGCTCCTCAAGTGGCTCCAGCAGCATTACCAGACCGAGGTTATCGCCTATTGCGCCGACGTCGGCCAGGAGGAGGAGCTGGACGGGCTGGAGGACAAGGCCCTCAACACCGGGGCTTCCAAGTGTTACATCGGCGACCTGCGCGAGACCTTTGCCCGCGATTTCATTTTCCCCATGTTCCAGGCCGGGGCGCTCTACGAGGGCCAATACCTGCTCGGCACCAGCATTGCCCGCCCGTGCATCACCCAGGGCATGGTCGAGGTTGCCCGCCGTCACGACGCCGGCGCGCTGGCCCACGGTGCCACCGGCAAGGGCAACGACCAGGTCCGGTTTGAACTGGCCGCCGCCGCGCTGGCGCCGGAGCTGGAGATGATCGCACCCTGGCGCATGGAGGTGTTCCGCCAACAATTCCCGGGCCGCAAGGAGATGATCGACTACGCCGAGGCCGAGGGCATCCCGGTCCAGGCCTCCGCCCGCAAACCCTACTCCATGGATCGCAACCTGCTCCACATCAGCTTTGAGAGCGGCATGCTGGAGGATCCCTGGTTCGACGCCTCGGACGAGGACTCACGCGACATGTATGTGCTCAGCTGCTCGCCCGAGCAGGCGCCTGACAAACCGCAGCACCTGCAGCTGCTGTTCGAGCAGGGCGATTGCGTCGGGCTGCGGACCGACGGCATGGACGAAGTGCTCGCGCGACTGCAGGTCAGTCCCGAGGGTGAGCGCGACGGTTATGTGCTGTTGTCGCCGCTCGGGGTGATGCGCGTGCTCAACCAACTGGCCGGCCGCCATGGCATCGGCCGCGTCGACATGGTCGAAAACCGCTTTGTCGGCATGAAAAGCCGCGGCGTCTATGAAACCCCGGGCGGCACCGTGCTGTTCCACGCCCACCGGCAGATGGAGTCGCTGACCATGGACCGCGAGGTGATGCATCTGCGCGACTCGCTGATCCCGCGCTACGCGCAGCTGGTTTACAACGGCTTCTGGTTCGCCCCCGAGCGGGAGGCGCTGCAGGCACTGGTCGCCGAGAGCCAGCGCAACGTCAGCGGCGAGGTGCGGGTCAAGCTTTACAAGGGCAACGTCATCAGCGCCGGCCGCCGCTCGCCGGTCAGCCTCTATAACCCTGACGTGGCCACCATGGAGGCCGACCCCACCAACGCCTACAACCAGGACGACGCCACCGGCTTCATCCGCCTCAACGCCCTGCGCCTCAAGACCGCCGCCGCCGTGCGCAACCATGCCGCCGGATGACCATCCCGCAGGAACAGGCGGCCGCCGCCACAAGGACCCAAGCATTCGAGAGGCTTTTCTGGAAGGCCGGATCCCTGCCCGTAGCCCCGCCTCCTGACACGGTTTCGGTCATGGGAATTTTAGAGTATGATGGCCCGCGTCCATTGTCTTGCCGATGAATCCAGATCCCTCCCCTGATCCGACCGCCGCCGCCTCCCAAGCGGCCAGGCCCGCACCCGCACCCGCACCTGCAACTGTTTCGTCCGGTCGCTGGCGCGCCGCGCTGGGGCTGGGCGGTTGGCTCCTGTTCACCTTCGCCGCCACCATCGGCGGGCTGGTCGGTGCTCCCGGCGAGTGGTATGCCGCGCTCGACAAACCGGCCTGGACCCCGCCGGGCTGGGTATTCGGCCCGGCCTGGACCCTGCTTTACACGATGATGGCGGTGGCGGCCTGGCTGGTGTGGCTGCGCGGCGGGTTCGGCGCGCGGCGGGTGGAACTGACGGCCTACCTTGTCCAGTGGTTCCTGAACGCGCTGTGGACCCCGTTGTTCTTCGGCCTGCAACTACCGGGCTGGGCGTTGGTCGACATCGTCCTGCTGTGGCTGGCGGCGGCCCTCACCATGATCCTGTTCTTCCGCGCCCGGCGGCTGGCCGGCTGGCTGCTGGTGCCCTATCTGCTGTGGCTGGGGTTTGCCACCGCCCTCAATGCCGCCATCTGGCAGATGAACTGAGCGGCTGCGGGAGTTCGAAATCAACGGGGGGGAAATCCCGCCGTCCGCCGCCGGATTCCCGGCCGGGATCGCCTGCCCTGCACCCTCTTCCGAGGCCACCCGACGATCCGGTTCGCGACTGGACGAGGGCGGGGGGGTGTGGCACACTCCGGGTCCCGCCGCCGCCGGCAGCCGCCCCGCCAAACCGGTCGCCGGCCGGGTCCCGAGCCATGACATCCGCCGATATCCGCCAGAGCTTCCTCGATTTCTTCCGCGACCGCGGCCACACCATCGTGCCCAGCGCCAGCCTGCTGCCGCAGTCGCCCGGACTGCTGTTCACCAACGCCGGCATGAACCCGTTCGTGCCCTACTTCCTCGGCACCCAGAAGAGCCCCTACGACCCGCCGCGAGTGGCCAACACCCAGAAGTGCATCCGCGCCGGCGGCAAGCACAACGATCTGGAGGACGTCGGTCTCGACACCTACCACCACACCCTGTTCGAGATGCTCGGCAACTGGTCGTTCGGCGACTACTTCAAGGCCGAGGCAATCCAGTGGGCCTGGGACTACCTGACCGGCACGCTCGGTCTACCGCCGCAACGCCTCTACGCGACCGTCTACGCCCCGGACAAGGCCAAGGGCGACCCGGCCGAGTTCGATCAGGAGGCCTGGGACCACTGGGCCGCCTGCTTCAGATCCGCCGGGCTCGACCCCGCCAAACACATCGTCGACGGCGGGGTGGACGACAATTTCTGGATGATGGGCGACACCGGTCCCTGCGGCCCGTGCTCGGAGGTGCACATGGACCTGACGCCCGCAGGCGACACCGGCGGCCGGTTGGTCAATGCCGACTCCGACTGCTGCATCGAGATCTGGAACCTGGTGTTCATCCAGTTCAATGCCGAGGCCGACGGCAGCTTCCGCCCCCTGCCCGCGCGCCACGTCGACACCGGCATGGGCTTCGAGCGCCTGTGCTCGATCCTGCAGAACACCGACGGCCTGCGCGACTTTTCCTCACGTGTTTCGAACTACAACACCGACGTGTTCCGGCCGTTGTTCGCCACCCTGGAGGGGTTGTCGGGCAAGACCTACCGCGATGTCTACCCGGCCGATTCGGCAAGCGGCGCCGCCGGCGAGGACGCGGTCGCGGACGCGATCGCCTTCCGCGTGCTCGGCGACCACATCCGCACCCTGTCGCTCGCCATCGCCGACGGCATCCTGCCCGGCAACACCGGCCGCAACTACGTCCTGCGCCGGATTCTGCGCCGCGCGGTTCGCTACGGCCGCCGGCTTGGCTTCAGCCGCGAGCAACGGGTGCTGCCGCCGCTGGTGGCGCCGCTGGTCGACACCCTCGGCGGGGTGTTCCCGGAACTGGTCCAGCGCCGCGACGTCATTGTCGAAACCCTGCAGCGCGAGGAGGATTCGTTCAACGAAACCCTCGACCGCGGCCTGCGGTTGTTCGACCACGCCTCGGCGCAGCTGTCCGGACGCGGGGCGGCGTTCCCGCCGGCCAAGGCGTTCCAACTCTACGACACCTACGGCTTCCCTCTCGACCTCACCCGGCTGCTGTGCCAGGAGCGCGGGTTCAGCCTCGACGAGGCCGCGGTCGAGGCGCTGATGGAACAGCAGCGCGAACGCTCGCGCGCCGGTGCCGCCGGCGAGGTGGTGCGCGCGGTCGACATCAGCACCGATGCCGTCACCGCGTTCACCGGCTTCGATCAGGACGAGACCGACGCCGTCGTGCTCGAGTGCCATCAGCAGGGCGACTGGACCGCGGTAATCCCTGACAAAACTCCTTTTTATGCCGAGATGGGCGGTCAGGTGGCCGACAGCGGAGTGCTGGTCACCAGCGACGGCGCCGAACTGGAGGTCGGCGCGGTCCAGCAGGTCGGCGGCGCCCGGGTCCATCTGGTCGAGTCCGCC
>SKLO01000029.1 GCA_007123195.1 Verrucomicrobiales bacterium
CCGCCGGGCGGCGGCGCTGGCCGAGCGCCTCGGCCCCGGGCAACTGCGCCTGAGCCTGACCCACAGCGACACCCTCGCCGCGGCCGTGGTGGCAGTGGCGCCGGCCGCTGGAATGGGTTAGACTCCGGCGACCACCGATCGCCGTGGTTTCCAGCCATGCCAAGTCGACGTTCCAACCGCTGGGTGGCGGTGCTGCTGCTCTGGTTCACCGCTTTTGTCGCCGTGCTGCCGCCGCCGGTGGTGCAGCGCTGGGTCGGCGGCGCGCCCGACCTGCTGCTGGCCGTGGCCCTGCTGGCACTGGTGGCGGCGGCCGGACTGGCGGCACCGGAAATCGGTTTTCTCCGCGGCCTGCGCTGGACCCTTGCCTCGATCGCTGCGGTCTGGTCGATCCGCATGATGAGTCCCGGCCTCGTGACCAGCGACATGATCGCCGGCATGTCGCAGGTCTCCGCCCTGCTCGGCATCGTCGCCCTGATCGTGCTGCTGGCGCCCGAACTGGTGCGGCTGACGACCTGGCCGGCGATGAAACTGATCGACGCCGTGGTCTATCCGAACGAGCGCTTCAAGCGGCCACCACTCGATTTCCGCCTCGCCACCTTCTACATCCGCCGCGGACTGTGGCAGCAGGCGGCCGAGGAGTATGAGCGCATCCTCGGTTACTACCCGCAACAATTCGAGGCCTATCAGGCGCTGATGGCGATCTACACCGGTCCGCTGGCGGATCGCAAGGCCGCGCGCTCCCTCTGGCGCCGGGCCCGGTGGCGCTTGTGGCGGCACCCCCGCAGTGTGCATCAGCTCAAGCACAAGGTCCGCCGCATGCGGACGCATCAGGACGAGGTCATGCTTGACGGCTGAGCCGCCCGACCTTCAATGCTCCGCGTCCCCGGCCTGCTCCAGCCATCGACCCCAGACCTTCTGGCTGTGGACCGGCACTTGGCACTGCTCGCAGGCCCTGATCGTATGGCCCGTGCCGCCATCGTAGGGCTTGGCCGGGTCCACGTAGAACAAGCCCACTGCAGCCGGTGCGAAGCCTTCCTCCGGACAGCCGGTCACCTTGACGACATCGCGCAGCAACAGCCTGGCCGCCGCCTGCGGTTTCGACTCCCAGCCCGCCGTGAGCGACCGACCCACCTGCCGGTAGTTCTTGAACAACCGCTGATGGCCGGCCGACACCGCGATCGCCAGATCGCGGGCGTCATCGACCCGGGCCTCGGACAGCCGGTCAAATTCCAGCACCCTGCCGCCGGCCTGCATCGAGTTCCCACGCCAGCCGCTGTAGGGCACCACGTATTGCAGCCGGTTGGCATCCACCGACGCCACCCCCCTGGCAAACGCCACGTCGCTGCCCGGAGCATTGCCGGTGCGGAAAATCGCCCGCGGCAACCGGCGCGCCAGCAGCGCGGCCACACGCTCGGCCTTGACCGCCCAGGCGTCGGGAATCGCCCGCCTGCCCTCCAACAAAATCACCGGATTTTCACCGGCCTCGCAGGCGGCGACAAAATCACTCAGGGACAACGTGGACGGAGCGGGAGCGGTCGTGGTCATGCAGCCGCAAACCTGTCGTGCAATCCTGCGGTTGTCAAACTCGTTCCGTCTTGTCGGCAGGCCCCTCGTCCATCCCCCTGACCCGCCCGCTCAAGCCGCATCCTCCGGGGTTTCGAACGCTTCGAGCACCCCCAGCTGGTCGTCCGTTTCCGCCATGGAACCCGCCTTCACCACCCGTTCACAAGCGTCCGACCGCGAGCAACCCAGCGTCATCAGCAACGCGGCCGCGGTCATGCCGGTGCGGCCGATGCCGTAGGCGCAATGAATCACCAACCGCCGACCCGCACGCACCCGGTCGGCCACCTCCCGCACCGTGCCGACATACTCCCGCACGTCCGCCGGAGCACACATGTTGGGAACCGGGTGGTGCAGCGTTTGCCACGGCAAACTGCCGTCCGCCATCTTCACCGCGTAACCGCGCGAGCTGTGCTCCAGCTCGCGCCGCGGATTGAGGCAGACCACGGTGTCCACCTTCTGGTCCACCGCCCAGCCGATGAACTCCTCCAGCGGTTCCATCGTGCCCGGCATGCTGTGCAGCCAGACGCGGCCGGGCGTTTCATCAGGAAGCTCGAGGGTTCGAGGGTGTTTCATGGTTCCAAAATAACGACGTCAAAGCGCGATGTCAAGCCCGAACCACCGACAGGCGTCGAACCGGGTCGCCTTCAAGTCCTGCAAGATCCGCCACCCGGCGCACGTGTCATCCACAGCCACTCAACCCCGTATGAACACCGCTGTCCATCCAACCATCACCCGTCCCGGGGCCGCCGGCCTGCTGCCGGCCATCGCCGGCCTCGGCCTGCTGACATTCGCCGGCCTCACCAGCCAGGCCGCGCCCGCCACCACTCCCGACCTGCGCGAGGCGGTGACCGACCCGGCCCTCGGCGAGGTCGTGCGACCGGACGCCGCGGAACTTCGCTGGATGGAAATCCATTGGCAGACCGATCTCTGGCAGGCGCGCCGCATGGCGTTCGATCAGGGCAAACCGATCTTCCTCTGGCAGATGGACGGCCACCCGTTGGGCTGTGTCTGAAACAACGGCGTGGCGGACCGTGAGTCCGTCTTTTCAGACCAGCGGGTGATCGACCTGTTGAATGATCGTTTCGTGGCCCTGACCGGCGACGACTGGTATTGGCGGCGCCAACAGGATGCGATCGGCGAATTTCATCGCCAGGTGACCGACCAGGGCCCGCGCGGCGGCGGCAGCGGCACCCGCCAGGGGCGCTACGTGTTCACCGCCGACGGTCGACTGCTTGGTTTCAACAACAACCGCTCCCCCGAGCGCCTGCTGGCGATGCTCAACCAGACTCTGGAAGAGTGGCAGGCCTTGCCGGCCGAGCAGCGCTCGCCGCGCGATGGCGCCGCCTTGGTGGGCTCGAGCGCCGAGCTGGAACTGGAACCGCGCTTTGACCGCCGCCTGCCCGAGGGCGTCACCGTGCTTCGCTGCTGGACCCGGGCCTTGGAATGGGATTCGGCAGCGCAACAGTGGGAGGCCTGCGCATCGGCCGCGGAAAGCGGCGGCGGACGCCCGGCCGGAGCCATGGCGGCGCGCGACCACCTGTGGCTGCAGGCCGAAGAGCTGGCCGCGCTGGCCGAACAATTCGCCGCCTTGACCGATGGCGAAACCGCCGACCTGCCCGAGCGTCTAGGCCATCGGCTGGCGCGGTTTCATCTGGTCGACAACACCCGCGGCGAGCCGCCGATGTGGAACAGCGGCGACATCCGCGACTGGACCTGGCAATGGCAGCGCATCAATGCCGACACCGCCCGCCTGACGGGATCGTTCGACCTCGCCACCAACGACGGCAGCCGCTCCTACCGTGGTCACCTGGATGGCGAACTCGCCTGGCAACCCGCGGCCGCCAGCGGCAACGGTGCTGCCCGCCAACTGGCGGCGCTGGAACTGCGGGCGCTCGGCCTGCACGAAGGTCAGGGCAGCTACACGCCGGGTGCCAGACCCGGCGCCACGCCGCTGGCAGTGGTGCTTGAGCTGGTGCCCGACCCACAGCCCGCCGACCGAGTGCCGCCCCAGGCCAGCCGCGACCTTCATGGCTACTGGCAGGCCGGGATCAATCCGTGACCGACCCGAACGACCCTGTTTTCTGCCGGTGGCGGAATGGCGGGAAGGTTGAGGGCCGGACCATCGGGCGGCGCGCCAGCCACCAAGCCAACGGAGGGCGACCATGGTGGCCGGCAGGGCAGGGGATGTGCGCGGGGGCGCCGGGTGGGGTGTTCGCGGGGGCACGTCCGCGCGGCGACAGCTCACGGAGCGGCGACGTCCCCGTCGCCGGGTGAATGAAGGGCGGATGAGGTGACCATGGAAGGTGCTCCGCACTTGGGGACGCTGGCGCTCCCCTCATGGGCTTTCCATCCAACCCCCCATTCGCGGGCGACGAGAACATCGCTCGCTCCCCTCTCTCAGCGGCGGCGGTGCCCAAGCAGCACCAGGCCGGCCGCGGCCAGCAACAGGGCGCGGCCCGGTTCGGGAGTGGCAAAGAGCACCACGCCGCTGCCCTGGGTCAGCTGGCCGCCGCCATCAATCGCGGCGTTGAGGAACACCGCGAACGAGGTGCCGTCGAGATCGACGAAACCGTCGGCGGTCGGGAACAGGTTGGCGGCGGGACTGGTGCCGACCATGTTGGCGAAGCTGCCGCTGATGCCGCCGGCGCCGATGGCATCAAGGATCCAGTAGGGTGTGGTGCCGTCGGCGGAAAAGTCGAACGAACCGGTGCCGGCGACCAGGCTGACGTTGTCCAACGCCAGCGTGGACGGACTGTCCAGTTGGAGCCTCCCGTGGGCGGTGCCGGCGAGGTTGACCTCCCACAGCGAACCAGGATCGAAGGTCAGGCTGGAGGTGTCGAGCAGCATGGTGCCGGTGCCGAGCAGCGAGGCGTCGCCGGGAGAGATCGTGCCGCCGGACTGGATCGTGGTGCTGTTGCCGGTGGTGACAATGGTGCCGTCGCCGGCCAGGCGCCCGTCGTTGATCACCAGCACCGCACTGGTGTTGGTGATCGATCCGGTGACGTTGAGCGTACCGCCCTCGACCCGGGTTTCACCGCTGTAGGTGCTGGAACCGGACAGGGTCTGGGTGCCGTCGCCGACCTTGGTCAGGGCGACCGGGAAGTTGGTGTTGCCGTCGCCGGAGCCGTTGGCGATGGTGCCCGAGAATTCGGTGTCAGCGTGGTTGCCACCGATGGTGAACACGGTCGGGTTGTGGTTGCCGGGGCCGCTGCCGCTGCGCTGGTTGCGCACCGTGCCGGCGCCGGCCAGCGAGCCGACCTCGGTGCTGTGGCCGTTGAGATCCAGGAACCCCCCGGCGGCGACGGTCAGCGGGTTGGCCGGATTGCCGAGCGAAGTGGCGTTGCCGACCCGCAGGCGCCCTTCGACCAGCAGGTTGCCGGTGAACGAGTTGGTGCCGGAGAATCGGTAGAAGGTGGCGCCGCCCTCGACCGTGACGTTGCCGTTGCCACTGATGTTGCGGGCGAAATTGATCCCGCCCGGGCTGGAGAACGCCACGTCGCCGCCGTCGAGCACGATGTTGCTGCCGAAATTCATGCCGGTGGCCGTCGGCGCAATCCGCATCAGGCCGCCCTCAACCCGGGTCGGGCCGGTGTAGGTGTTGGCGTTGCTGGTCAGGCTCAGGGTGCCGGTGCCAACCTTGGTCAATCCCAGCGGGACACCGCCGGTGCCGTTGACCAGCACGCCCGAAAAACTGGTGCTGGTGTCGTCGCCGCCGGTGGTGAGCACGGTCGGATTGTTGCTGCCGGGACCGTTGGCACCGGGCTGGTTGCGGATGATGCCGTTGCCGCTGATGGATCCCACCGCGTTGGACCAGCCGTTCAGTTCCACGATCGCCGGGCCTTCGACGGTCAGGGCCGAGTTGTCGCCGAAGGCCTGATTGGAGCCGGCGCGCAGAATCCCGGTGCCGGTCACCAGGGTGGGACCGGTGTAGGTGTTGGTGCCGGTCAGGCGGTTGTCACCGAAGTCGCCGGACTTGGTCAGGCCGCCGGCCCCGCTGATGGTGCCGGTGTAGAGCCAGTCGGAGGTCCGAAGTTCAAGCGTGGCACCGGCCGAGATGACCACGTTGCTGTTGTTCGAAATGCGCCCGCTCTGCTGGATCAGCAGGGTTCCGCCCTCGACCCGGGTTTCGCCGCTGTAGCTGTTGCCGGAGTTGGTCAGGGTGAAGGTGCCGCTGCCGCGCTTGGTCAGGCCGACCGGGTTGCCGCCGCCGCCGTTGACGATCACCCCGCCGAAGGTGGTCGACTGGTGGTTGCCACCGGTGATGATCCGCGGGCTGGTGTCCGTGCCGGCTCCAGTATCCGCCTCGTTGCGCACTGTGCCGACGCCGGACAGCGAACCGATCTCGGTGGTCCAGCGGTTGAGATCAAGGAATGAGCCGCTCTCCATGGTGACCGCGTTGCCGGTGTCGCCGAGCGAGGTCGAACTGCCAACCCGCAGCCGACCTTGGATGAGAATGTCGCCGCTGAACGAGTTGTTGCCGGAGAAGCGGTAGAAGGTGGAACCGCCCTCGAGGGTGAAGTTGCCGCTGCCGCTGATGTTGCGGGCGAAGTTGACCCCGCCGCCGCTGCTGAAAGCGACATCGCCGCCGGCCAATTCCACGTCGCTGCCGAAATTCATGCCGCCGCCGGTGGGAGCAATGCGCAGCAGGCCGCCCTCGACCCGGGTAGGGCCGGTGTAGCTGTTGCCGGTGTTGGTCAGGGTGAAGGTGCCGCTGCCTTGTTTCACCAGGCCGATGGTGCCGGAGCCGTTCTCGATGATGCCGGCGAAGGTGGTGTCGCTGTTGTCGCCGCCGGTGCGCAGGATGCCGAAAGTGCCGCCCTGGCCGTTGCGCACCCGCGAACTGGTTTCCGCCGACGCCAGCGAGCCGATGGTCTCGGTCGAGTTGGTGCGGACGTCCAGCCCGCCGCGCAGGCCGAGGGTGACGCGGGAGCTGTCGCCCAGATTGTTGCCGCCGGCGACGATCAGGCGCGATTCGGTGACAAACCAGTTGCCGGTGTGGGCGCTGCCATTGACGCCGGACAGGAACAGCAGGTCGTTGCTGTTGGTGGCCGGGTCATTGCCCGTCATCGTGATGTCACCGCCGCCGGTCCAACTGCCGCCGACCCAGCCGATGCGCACGCGGTCGCCGTGCGACAGATCGACCAGGGTGCTGGCGGTGAAGTTGGGGTTGCCCCCCAGCCACTGCACGTTGCCACCCCCGAATGAAGTGCCGGTCAGCGTGCCGCCGGCGAAGATGACGATGCCCGCGCTGGTGAAGGTGCCGGGGGCCGCGGTGCCGCTGTGCGGCGTGTTCAACTCCAGCGTGCCACCGGGGCTGATGGTCAGGCTGTCACCGGCAAAATTCTGGGCCGGCGAATTCACCGTCGGGGTCTTCAGGAGAAAACCAAGCGTGAAGTAGTCGTTGCCGGACGCGGGCGGGCTGTTGTCGGACCATTTGGCGGCGGTGTTCCAGTCTTCGCCTGGCGCGTGGTCGGCGGTCAGGTTGACATCGGCCGCGGGCGCGCCCAAGGGCAGCACGGCCAGCAAACCGCCGGCCATGGCGACACGGTTGAACCAACGGGGGACTTCAGAACGACGAAGCGGGATCTTCGCGTGGGTCATGCCGAGAATTCAAGCACAAGGGCCGGCGACGAGGAAAGCCCAAAACGGCGTCGCCAGGGACTTTTTTCCGCGACGCCCGACGCCTGCCACCCATTAGCGTTCACCTAAAGGAAGTTCCATCATGCCCGGCCCTGCCCCAACGGGGCGGGGCATACCAGCCCGGGGTGCAACCCCGGGTGGGGGGATGATGAAATGGAATGCGCTCTGAAGGAGCGCCGCATTTCGTCGTGTCGGGTGCCGGTTGGCGGTTCGGGGAGGACATGCCTTCATTCGCCGTCCCTTGTGCCGCCGGCGAATGGACCCTCGACGTGGTTCTCCCACCGGCCCGTTCGCTCCACCCATGGGGGGCGATGGCACCGTTTGAACCTACGGGGCCGACGCCACCCACACAGCGCCGGCTGCGAGTGAGCCGGCCCTCACGCCACCTCGCCGCAGGTGCGCCCGCATCGTCAGCGCCGGGGGCGGCGCTACTCGACAAACCGGATCCGGCCCTCGGCCGCGGCCTGCCGCGCCATTTCGGCGTGCTGCTCATCGGTGCAAGCCGAGTCAATCGGGGCGTCCGGCTGCTGTTCGCTGGCCTTGATCAACCCCTGCGCCAGCATCCACTGCTCCACCTCCTCGCCGCTGACATCAGCCAGCATCTGGCCGTTGACCTCGACACATGGGCTGAGCGGCTGGCCGCTCTTCTGCTCCATCTCCCAACGGAACGCCGGGTTGTTGATGATGTCCTTCTCTTCGAAGGGCAGCTCGTGCTTGCGCATGATGGCGCGCACGCCCTCGCTCCAGCCGCAGTAAGTCTTCAGGTAGGCAACGATTTTCGGTTGGCTCATGTCCATGTATGTGGTTCAACGGGTTGCGGCCGTCCCGGCGGCCCTGTTCTCGTGTCGATCCCTCCAATACGCTCGAAGCGGCCCGATTGCAAGCCCGGGCCGGGACGACCGCGGCACCCGGCCTTCCCCGGCGCCACCGTCGCCCGGCCGCGGCGCACGCTTGCCAAATCTTCCCGAAGCGCCACATTGACCGGCTTGACCCACGGCCTGACAGAATCGAAGCCCGCCCCGCCCGCACGACCCGCCACGGTGCCGCGGCACATTGCCGTGATCATGGACGGCAACGGTCGCTGGGCGCGGGAACGGGGCCATCCGCGGATCCGGGGCCACCGCGCAGGCGCCGAGTCGGTGCGGGCCACGGTCGAGGCCTGCGGCGATCTGGGGGTCGAGTTCCTGACCCTGTATGCCTTCTCCAGCGAGAACTGGAAGCGCCCCGAGGGCGAGGTTCAGGCGCTGATGGGGCTGCTGGAGCGGTTCCTCAAGGAGAAAACCACCGAGATGGCCGAACGCAACGTCAGGCTGCAGGCGATCGGCCGGCTCACCCAGCTGCCTCAGCGCTGCCAGAAGGCCCTCCACCGGGCAATCGAGCGCACCGCCGACAACACCGGCCTCACCGTCGTGCTGGCGCTCAGCTACGGCGGCCGCGAGGAAATCATCGACGCCGTCAAAAGCCTGGTCCACCACGTCCAGGCCGGTCACCTCGACCCGGCGATGATCGATCCCGACGTGTTCAGCAAGCACCTCTACACCCGCTATTACCCTGACCCCGATCTGCTGATCCGCACCTCCGGCGAACTGCGGCTTTCGAACTTCCTGTTGTGGCAGATCAGCTACGCCGAGATCCACGTCACCCCGAAACTGTGGCCGGACTTCGGCAAGCAGGAGCTGTATGACGCCGTGGCCGATTTCAGCCGGCGACAGCGCCGGTTCGGCGGGCTCACCGAGGGTTGAGCCAGCCTTTCCCCCGCCAGCGCGACCGCCACCCGCCCCGCGGCGGTCACCGGTCCATCCCACCATCCCACCATCCCACCACAACATCGCACTACACCACGACCGCATTCCAGGATGGCCAAGACCACCAAGCCGAAATCCAGCCGGGCCGCGCCCGACCCCAAGGCCGCCCTGGCGGACGCAACCAGCACCGGGTCGTCCGGCGGCGACATCCAGACCATTCTGGTGATCGATCCCGACCAGGATTTCCTCGTCTGGATGAAGGGGCACCTGGGCAATCCAAGGGTCAAGGTGCTGACGACCACCAGCGCCGACGACGCGGTGCGCCACTTCCGCAACCACAGCGCCGACCTGATCATCACCGAGGTGCGGGTCGAACCGGTCAACGGCCTCGAGGTGCTGCGGCAGGCCCGCCAGCTCGACCCCAACGCGATGGTGCTGCTGTTGACCGATTTTCCCCAGACCAACGCGGTGATCGAGTCGATGCGCATGGGCGCGTTCGATTTTCTCGGCAAGGAGACCCTGCACTACGAATTGCGCTCGGTGGTGGAAAACGCGCTGAAGGCCAGCGAGGACCGGCGCGCCACCCTTGAGTCGGCGCCCGAACTGGCGATCGACAACTACCAGGAGAGCATTGTCGGCAAGTCTCAGGCCATGCAGAACGTGTTCAAGATGATCGGCCGGGTGTCGCGCTCCGACGCTCCGGTGATGATCACCGGCGAGAGCGGCTGCGGCAAGGAGATCGTGGCGCGCGCGATCTACAAGTTCTCGCCGCGCTCGCGCAACGACTTCGTCGCCATCAACTGCGCCGCAATTCCGGAAAACCTGCTGGAAAGCGAGTTGTTCGGCCACGAGCGCGGGGCCTTCACCGGCGCCACCCAGCAGCGCGTCGGACGCTTCGAGCAGTGCGACGGCGGCACGCTGTTCCTCGACGAGATCGGCGACATGCCGATGCAGGTGCAGAGCAAGATCCTGCGCGTGCTGCAGGAGGGCGAGTTCTCGCGGGTGGGCGGCAACGAGACACTGAAGACCGACGTGCGCATCCTGGCGGCAACCAACAAGAAACTCGAGCGCGAGGTCGACGAGGGCACGTTCCGCGAGGACCTGTTCTACCGGCTGAACGTGGTGCGGCTGCACATTCCGCCGTTGCGCGAGCGCCGTGAGGACGTGCGCCCGCTGGCCAACTTCTTCCTCCAGCGCATCTGCCAGCAACGCCGGGTGCCGCGGATGCGCTTCTCCAAGGACGCCATGGCAGCGCTCGAAAACTACCGCTGGCCCGGCAACGTGCGCGAACTGGAAAACACCATCCAGCGCGCGGTGGCCCTGGCCAACACCGACGTGCTGCTGGCGCGCGACATCCCGCTGGGCGGTCGCGACCAGGGCGGGATGTTGCCGGCGGCAACAGCGCCGGCCGACCGACCGGCCGGCGCGGCCGACGAGTCGCC
>SKLO01000047.1 GCA_007123195.1 Verrucomicrobiales bacterium
CCTTCAGGTCCCGACCAGCGGGTGCAGGTTCTCCTTGCACCACTCGCCGTTCTGCAGCGTGACGCCGTCGGGATCATCGATCGCCTCGTGCGCTTCGTCCTCGCAGATGATCCAGCCATCGTAGTTGCGTTGCACCAGCCATTCGGTGATCCTGTGGAAGTCGAGCTTGCCGGTGCCCATCTTGGCCCACGGCTCGGGGCCGTTGCCGGAGAAATCCTTGTAGTGGATGTGGTTGATCAGGTGCTGCCACTTGTTCAGCGTCTCGATCACGTCCATGCCGCCGCGGGCGATGTGGCCGACATCCGGCGTCCAGCCGGTGACCGAAGGATCGAGGCTGCTGAGCACCACGTCGTAGTCCTCCTGGGTGCGCACCAGCGACGGCGGCGGGCTGTTGGGATGGTAGGAGCACTTGATGCCCAGGTCGGCGGCGCGTTTGGACACCGCGTTGACGTTGCGCGCCACGTTGAGGCGCCGCCGTTGCAGGTCCTTGGCGCGGCCGCTGGGCAGGGTCACGGTGCCCAGCATGGCGCCGGGGAAGTGCTTCAGCAGGTCCATCGTGAAATCGGCCGCCTCGCGCTCGTTGGGCGCCTCTTGCTCGCCGTCCCAGCTGCACACCAGCGCCAGTCCGGCCAGCTTCATGTTGTGCTCGTCGAGCGCGTCCTTGAGCCGCTTGGGATCGCAGAAGTCGCCGAGCCAGTATTTGCCGCAGCCGAGCGCGCTCTCGGAGATTTCCAGCACCATCGGTTCGATGCCGGTGAATCCCGCCTGCGCGGCCACCTTGATCATGTGGTCGAGTTTGTTGTCGTAGCCCTTGCCGGTTCCCTGCATGAACCAGGTGTAGACTTCGGAGCCGAATTGAATCGCCATGGTGTGGTAGTCTTGTTGGGGTTGGAAGTGGTCGGTGATCGGTGTGGCCGCGGCCGCATCAGTGGGCCCGCAGCCACTCGGTGGTCTTGGCGTTGAACGCCTCCAGGCATTCCCAGTGGAACGCATGGCCGGCGTTGTCAAACAGGTGCAACTCGGCGCCGGGGATGTGGGCCGCGACCTCCTCGGACATCCATTTCGGGGTGAACACGTCGTCCTTGCCGCCGATCACCAGGGTGGGGCACTTGATGTCGCCGAGGCTGTCGAGCGTGTTGTGGTTGATCGCGGCCGCCGCCTGCGCCTCCATTGCATGCACTGGCTGCGGCGCCGGGTTGATGGCCGCGTCCTTGAGGCCCTGCTGCAGGTTGCCCCAGCACTCGTCGTTGTCGAACCATGGCTTGGTGAAGATGAGCATCTGCACGTAGTGCATGAAATCCTCGGGGCGCATGGTCGCCTTGCACTTCATCAAATGCTCCCAGGTGTAGAGCCCGTAGCGGTCCTGGCGCGCCCAGGTGCACATCAGCACCAGGCTGCGGACCTTGTCCGGATGCCGCAGCGCGATCTGCTGCGCCACCACGCTGCCCAGCGAGCAGCCGACCACCCGCGCCTGGCCGATGCCGAGTTCGTCGAGCAGTCCGGCGTAGTCGTCGGCCATCATCTCGGTGCTGTAGGGACCCTCGGGCTTGTCGGTCTGGCCCACCCCGCGGTTGTCGCCGAGGATGCAGCGGAAATGCTTCGACCACTCGGCGGCGTGCGCCTCCCAGACGGCGCCGGGAGCGGTGACTCCCATGATGCACACCAGCGGGTCGCCGCTGCCTTGCTCTTCGTAATACATCTGGATTCCGTTGGTGGTGACGTGGGGCATGATGGTGGGTTGGTTTTGGTGGGTTGGGTTGATTCTGAAGATGAAGGGTGAGGGCACGGCTGCGAGCCGGCTGATCCCTGCGGCCGTCAGGCCGGGGTCGGCCCGGCATCAACGACTTCTTTTCATAGGGACAGCACCGCCGTCGTGCAAGTCCGAAGTGTTCCCGCCGGCCCCGGCGCTCAGCCCGGAGGCCAATCCAGCTGGCGTCCGGCCAGCACATGCACGTGCAGGTGGGGCACCGACTCGCCGCCATGTTGGCCGTGGTTGATTACCACCCGGAATCCCTGGTCGGTGGCCGCAAAGCCCTGCTCGCGCGCCAGTCGGCCGGCCACCAGCAGAAGATGGCCGAGCGCCTGCTGATCCTCGGCCGAGGCTTCGCCGACCCGGGGGATCGGCTTGCGTGGCACGACCAGCAGATGCACCGGCGCCTGCGGGTTGATGTCGTGGAATGCCAGGCAGACGTCGTCCTCATGCACGATGTCGGCCGGGATCTCGCGGTCGGCGATCTTCTCAAACAGGGTCTTGGACATGGCTTCAGTCGGTTGGCCGGCCGGGATGGCCGGGGTGGGGGCGCCTGCGGGCCGGCTCAGGTTCCGCCGCAAGCCCCGGGGGCCGGACGCACGCGCGGCTCCGGTCCGGAGTCAATACCAGGGAACCAGACCCGGGCCGCACGGCCGCCGGACAAGAGCCCGGCGCGCCCGCGGATGAAGTCGCGGATCTCGCAGCCGATCATCAGCGGCGTCCGCAGCGCCTTGCGCCGCCGTCGCGACGCCGGGGGCGGAGCCAGCTGCAGGGCGACCTCGGCCAGCCCCGAGCAGACGAGCGTCGACACCGCCCCGGTGCGCAGCGGTTGCAAGCGCCGTTCCAGCCGGGTGTAGAATGCCAGTTCACCGAAACAATCGGCCGCCACTTCCGGCAGGTGCAGCGCCAGCGGCGGCGCTGTCAGGTTCAATTGCTCGGCCAGCCGCGGATAGCCGGTCTGCCGCAACGCCCCGGCAAGGCGCTCGAACAGGTCGTTCAACGTCACCACCGCCCCCACATGCGATCGTTTCAGCCAGTCAAACACCGCCTCGGCCATGTCGCGCTGGTGAGCCCAATGCGGGCATCCGGCCCCCTGCGCCGCCTCCCGCAGCACCTGCTCCAGCCACTCGGGTTCGTAATCGGCGGTTTCATGCTCGCCGATCCGGAGCAGCGGCAGGTGATGGGGCAGGCAAATCACGTCGTGGTCGGAATCAGGGGGTCGTCAGGTCGGTGCCAGGCCTTGCCTCCCCCGGCTTCGAGGAGCGCGAACCCGGCCGGACCGGGTCAGCGGAAGAAGTCGGGTTGCACGGTGTCCATCGCTTGCGGGCGGTCGTTGAGCAACCGGATTTCATCCAAAAACTCGCCCACGTCGGCGAACTGGCGGTAGACCGAGGCATAGCGCACGTAGGCCACCGGATCGATCTGCTGCAGTCTGGCCATCACCTTCGGCCCGATCGCGCTGGTCGGAATCTCGCGCAGGCCCTCGGCCTGCAACAGGCTGATCACCTCGTCGGTGGCGCTCTCCAGTTGCTCAAGGCTCACCGGCCGCTTCTCGCACGCCTTCAACATGCCGCCGAGCAGCTTCTGGCGGTGGAACGGCTCGCGCGTGCCGTTGCGCTTGATGACATGCAGGTCGTTGCGCTCGATCTGCTCGTAGGTGGTGAACCGGTGCCCGCAATTCAGGCACTCCCGACGACGACGGATCGAGTAGCCGTCCTTGGACTCCCTCGAATCGATCACCTTGTCGGAGTTATGGCCGCATTTGATGCACCTCATGTCAAAGCACATCTATATCTTGTGGTGCTGCCCGGCGCAACACCGCAAGATGCTGGGCGCCCTTTCCGGCTTCGGGCCGATGCGGCCCCGGCCTCCGCGGGACCTCACTCAACCCGTTGCCAGATCGCCACCCGATCGACCGTGCGGCAAGATTGCAGATGATATACTGCTCCCCGCGGCGGACCCAGACCACCGGCCCGCGGGTGCTGAGGTTGTGGCCGTCGGCGAACAACGGGCTGTCCTGACCGCCCCAGCGGTCGCGGCCCTCGGCCAGCACATGGTCGGCGAATTCCACCACCACGGCGAGCCGACGGTCATCCTCCGGCGTGCGCGGCAGCCCGCCGCCGTCGCCTTGGCCGGCACCGGCGCTGCCAACCCCGGCCGGGGCAATGAGAGCCAGCGCGATCGCCATGCCGACAGCAATGGCGCTGGCCGTCGCCCGGCCCGCCGGGATGGCAAGCCGTCGCCCGCCCCGTCGCGTTGCCGGCAGCCGGGTCGGGACCAAGGGGGGGATGATCCGGATCGTTGCCGCCCGAAATCGGTCGAAAGCCGGTTCAGATCGGCTTGACACGGCCACCCTCCCGTCACCCATTGGCGGCTGGTTTGTCGGCGACCACCGTCGTCGGCCGGTCAATGCGGCCCGGCTCCTGCTTCGACCGGGTCCCGGCCCGTGCACGACCGTCGCCCGGCCGCCGGGCGCCCGCGCGCCGGGTCGGGAGACCGGACGACCACGGCGGGTCGGCCTCGCAACTGGCATCCCGGCCTTCTCGCCGACCGAACGATCAACAACTCAACCGCAACCGACAGTCCGAAACGCCGATGGAAATCTACTGGGTCATTCTCGCGCCGCTGCTGGCCGCCCTGCTGGCGCCGACGCTGGTCCGCCTGACCGGCGGGCGCGGCACCGGCCTGCTGCTGTCGATCGTGCCCTTCGGCATCGTGGTGTTCCTGCTGCGCCATGTCGCCTCCGGCAATGAGGTGCTCGAGTGGACCCACGCCTGGATGCCCACCCTCGGCGTCGACCTGTCCCTGCGCATCTCCGGCTACGAGACCCTGTTCCTGCTGCTGGTCAGTTTCATCGGTGGACTGATCGTCATCTACGCCGGCGCCTACCTGAAGGGCCACCCCCAGCTGGGCCGCTTCTACCTGATCATCCTGCTGTTCATGGCCTCGATGCTCGGCATCATCGCCGCCGACGACATGCTGCTGCTGTTCGTGTTCTGGGAACTCACCAGCATCACGTCGTTCCTGTTGGTCGGGTTCAAGCACACCGATCCGGTGGCGCGCAAGGCCGCCCTGCAGGCGCTGCTGGTCACCGGTGGCGGCGGTCTGGCGCTGCTGGCCGGCCTCCTGATGGTGATGCAAATCACCGGCACCAACCTGATCTCGGCGCTGCCCCAGCACGCCGACGCCATGGCCGCCAGCCCGCTGTTCCCCGCCGCCTTCATTCTCATCCTGCTCGGCGCCTTCACCAAGTCGGCCCAGGTGCCGTTCCACTTCTGGCTGCCCGGTGCCATGGCCGCCCCGACCCCGGTCAGCGCCTACCTGCACTCCGCCACCATGGTCAAGGCCGGCGTCATCCTGCTGGCCAAGCTCTGGCCCTCCATGAGCCAGCACGAACTGTGGACCCCGCTGGTGGCCCCCGTCGGCGCCGCCACCCTGCTCACCGGCGCGGTGCTGGCCGTGCTGCAGACCGATCTCAAAAAACTGCTCGCCTACACCACCGTCAGCATCCTCGGCGCGCTCACCATGCTGCTCGGTTTCGGCGATTCCTACGCGCTCAAGACCGCCTTGCTGCTGGCCCTCTCGCATGGCCTCTACAAAGGCTCCCTGTTCATGGTCGCCGGCACCATCGACCACGCCACCGGCACCCGCGACGTGCGCCGCCTGTCCGGCCTGCTCAAGGCCATGCCGCTGCTGGCCGTCACCGGCGTGCTGGCCGCCCTCAGCATGTCCGGCGTGCCGCCCACCCTCGGGTTCATCAGCAAGGAACTGCTGTACGAAGCCCAGCTCGAACAACCCTCCTCCGGCTGGCTCTGGCTGGCGATCGGTTTTGTCGCCAGCGCCTTCGGTGTCACGGTCGCCCTGATCGTCGGCGTGCGCCCGTTCTTCGGCAAACCGGGCGCCGCCGGGGTCCACCACGCCCCGGGGTTGGGCATGGTGCTGCCGCCGACCGTGCTGGCCGTGCTCGGCCTGGTCTGCGGCCTGCTGCCCGGTTGGGTTGATAGCGCCCTCATCGGTCCCGCCGCCGGTTCCCTCGGTGGCGATGCCAGCCACCCCTACCTGACCCTGTGGCACGGCTTCACCATCGTGCTGGCCCTCAGCGCCCTGACCCTGCTGGCCGGTTATCTCGCCTACCGCGGTCGCGAGCGGCTGGCCGCCATCCCCGCCGCCCTGTCCCGCTGGCGCTGGATCACCCCCACCGCGCTCTACGACACCTGCCTCGACGGCACGCTCAACTTCGCCGCCCGGCTCACCCTGGTGATTCAAAACGGCCAGCTTCGCCACTACGTGCGCTGGACCCTGGTGGTGTCCGCCGCCCTCATCATCTACGCCGCTGTCTTGTCCAGCAGCACCTTCCTCGTCTATCAGGGCCAGCCGATCAACGCCCTCGTGCTGGCGGTCGTGTTCCTGCTCTGCGTCACCGCCATCGGCTCGGTGCTGGTCAACAGCCGCCTCACCGCCATCCTCTGCCTCGGCGGGGTCGGCTACGCCGTGGCCATGCTGTTCGCCGCCTTCGCCGCCCCGGACCTCGCCATCACCCAGCTGCTGGTCGAGACCCTGACCGTGGTCCTGTTCTCGTTCGTCATCCTCAAGCTGCCAGAGATCCGCAACATCCGCTCGCGCCGCCGCCGTTCGGCCGACATGGCAATCGCCGCCGTCGCCGGCCTCGCCATGGCCGCCATGGCCTGGCAGGCGATGCAGTTCCGCGCCGCCGACAGCATCTCCCCCGGCCTGGTCGAGCGCTCGGTGCCCGAGGCCTTCGGCCGCAACGTTGTCAACGTCATCCTGGTCGACTTCCGCGCCCTCGACACCCTCGGCGAGATCCTCGTGCTGGCCCTGGCAGGCGTCGGCGTCGTCGCCGTGCTCGCCAGCCGTCGCCGCGGGCCGCGCCGCCTGTTCCAAGCGCCGGACGATTCCGAGGCGCCGCGCGACAGCCGCCCCCATCCCGACCCGGACGAACTGGATACCGGTGCCAGCGCCGGCGCCGACATCGACCCGGGGAGAGCCATCACCACCGAGGCGCGCACACCTTCCTGACCGCCTGTCCCTGACCGATTCACGGTCACCACTGTCCCAACGACCCGGATACTCAACCCATGAGCGACTATTCCACCAGCATCCTGCCACCGGCCGCCCGCCTGCTGGTGCCGGTGCTGTATGCCTTCTCCATCTTCCTGCTGCTGCGCGGGCACAACCTGCCGGGCGGCGGTTTCATCGGTGGCCTGGTCCTGGCCACCGCCCTGGTGCTGCGGGTCATGGTCCAGCCGGACAAGGCGCCGCGCCTGGACCTCATCGTGCTCGCCGGCATCGGTCTCATGGTCGCCCTGATCGCCGCCGCCGTGCCTCTGTTCCTCGGTCAGGAACTTTTCACCGGCGTCTGGGGCCCCGAGTTCGCCCTGCCGCTGGTCGGCAAGATCAAGCTCGGCACCGTGCTGGTGTTCGACATCGGCGTGTTCCTGGTCGTCACCGGCGTCGCCGCCAAGATCCTGCTGGTGCTGCTGGCCCAGCTGTTGTCCGGCCAAACCGCGCCCCGCCGCCGCTCCTGATCCGCCGGTCCGTCCGAGCCGACTTTCTCTGTCATTTTCCAACACATTTTTTTCTGACCCGGTTCCACCTGTCCTGACCTCATGGAAATCCTGTTGCCCATCGCCATCGGCGTCCTGTTCGGCTGCGGCTGCTACCTCGTGCTGCGGCGCAACATCGTGCGCGTGCTGCTCGGCATCATGCTGTTCAGCCAGGGCGCCAACCTGCTGCTGTTCGCCGGCGCCGGCCTCACCCCCGGCGCGCCGCCGGTCATCGCCGGCACCGCCGACACCTTCGACGGACCCTATGCCGACCCGCTGCCGCAGGCGCTGGTGCTGACCGCCATCGTCATCGGCTTCGCCGTGCTCGCCTTCGCCATCGTGCTCGTGCTGCGCGCCTACCAGCGCGGCGGCAGCGAGGACCTCGACGACTTCCATCACTCCGAGAACTGACCGACCACCACGCCGGATGCCCGCTGATTCCCTGTTGATAGCCCTGCCGTTGATCATCCCGCTGTTCGGGGTGGCCCTGTTGCTGTGCCTGCGCCGCGTGCCTGAACGCTACTGCCTCGGCATCACCGTCGGCTTGTGCCTGCTGCTCACCGCGGCCTCGGCCGGACTGGTCGCCGCCGTGGTCCAGGACGGAGTGCTGGTGCTGCGCTCCGGCGCCTGGCCGGCGCCGTTCGGCATCGCCTTGGTCGCCGACCGCTTCAGCGCCGCCATGGTGCTGGTCACCGCCGTCATCGGCCTGGCCGGCGCGATCTACGCCATCGGCCACGGCACCGCCAAATTCCGCGGCTTCTTCACCCCGCTCTACATGGCCCTGCTGCTCGGGGTCAACGGCTCGTTCCTCACCGGCGACCTGTTCAACCTCTACGTCTGGTTCGAGGTCATGCTCATGGCCTCGTTCGTGCTGGTCGCCCTGCCCGGCGGCCGACCGCAGCTCGAGGCCGCGGTCAAATACCTGGTGCTCAACTTCATCGCCTCGGCCTTCTTCCTCGTCGGCCTCGGCGTCACCTACGGCATCGCCGGCACCCTCAACATGGCCGACCTGGCGCAGAAATTCGCCACCCTCGAGGACCCCGGCATGGTTCTTACCTCGGCGACCCTGTTCCTCATTGCCTTCGGCATCAAGGCCGGCATCTTCCCGTTCTACTTCTGGCTGCCCTCCTCCTACCATGTCACCCCCACGCCGATCGCCGCCGTGTTCGCCGGCCTGCTGACCAAGGTCGGTGTCTACGCCCTGATCCGCGTCTCCACCGTGGTCTACACCGGCCAGCAGGACTTCATCCAGTCCATCCTGCTGCCGCTCGGCATCCTCACCATGATCACCGGCGTGTTCGGCGCCGCCAGCCAGTTCCTGATCCCGCGCATCCTGTCGTTCCACATCATCAGCCAGATCGGCTACATGATCATCGGCCTGGCCTTCTTCACCGAGGCCGCCATCGCCGCCACCGTGTTCTACATCATCCACCACATCCTGGTGAAATCGAACCTGTTCCTGGTCGGCGGCATGGTCGGCCGGCAACTCGGCACCCAGCAACTCAAGCGCACCGGCGGCCTCTACAAGACCGCGCCCATCATGGCCGCGCTGTTCCTCATCCCCGCCATGTCGCTCGGCGGCATCCCGCCCCTGTCCGGCTTCTTCGCCAAGTTCGCCCTGGTCCAGGAAGGCATCCTGCTGGGACACTGGATCGCCGTCGCCGCCGCTCTCGCGGTCGGCCTGATGACGCTCTACTCGATGATCAAGATCTGGAACGAGGCGTTCTGGAAGGCGCCGCCGGTCGAGCGCTCCGCCCCGCTATCGCGCATCCCCGTTACCATGTGGATTCCCGTCATCGGGCTCGCCGCCTGCACCATCACCTTCGGCCTGTTTCCCGGCGTCTTCTTTGAGTTCGCCCAGGATGCCGCCGCCGAAATCATGAACCCGCGCGCCTACATCGAGGCGGTGCTGCTGCCGGCCGAGCTGCTCGATCCCGGCGAAGCCGCCGCCCCTGCCGCCGCCGAGGCCGCCCGGGCCATCGAGGCCGCCGAGGGCATCGGCGCGGACGCCCCCGCTCCCGCCGAATCCGCGCCCGATCAACCGTCGCTGCCATGAGGATCCTCTACTCGCTCCAGTTCGCCCTGATCTACGTCCGCGAGGTCGTGCTCTCGACCGTGCGCATCGCCTGGCTGGTGATCCAGCCCAAGGTCGATCTCCGGCCCTGCTTCCTCGAAGTGCCGCTCGACCTGAAAGGCGAGTTCCCCGTGCTGCTGTTCGCCTGCCTGATCTCCATGACCCCGGGCACCCTCAGCGTCGCCTTCGACCGCGACCGCCGCGTGCTGCTGGTCCATTTCATCCACGAACCCAGCCCCGACGGCGCCGTCGCCGAGGTGAAAGAAAAGTTCGAACGACCGCTGCTGCGCATCTTTGCCTGACAAGTCCACCACCACCGGCCCCGCCCGGCCGACCCGCCAATCATCATGCCACTGCTGCTCAACCTGTGCTACATCCCCCTGGCGATCGCGATCCTGCTGACCGCCTACCGCTTGTTCCGCGGACCCACGCCGGCCGACCGCGTGCTGGCCATCGACCTGCTGGCCATCATCGCCGGCGGGGCCGTGCTGCTGGTGTCGCTGGTCAGCGGCGATCCCGTGTTCATCGACATCGTCGTGGTGCTCGGCGTGGTTGTGTTCTTCGGCACCGTGGCCCTTGCCAGAACCCTGTCGCGCCAAAGCCGTCAGCAGCGCTCCATCGACGGCTGAACCTTCACCAAGTGCCCGCCCCTGCCGGCCGCGGGACCAACGACCACCATTCCCTGGCAACCACCAGGCCCGCCAACCCACCATCACCCATGGACCTTGTCATCGGCATCCTCGCCCTGTTGGGCAGCATCGGCGTCCTGCTGGCCGCGGTCGGACTCTACCGCTTTCCCGACTTCTTCACCCGCATCCACGCCGCCACCAAGGCCAGCGCCTTCGGCTTGGCGCTGCTGTTGATCGCCTGTTTCATGTCATTCCCCAGCTGGGGCACGCTGGCCAAGTCGCTGTTCGCCGTGGTCGCCGTGTTCCTCACCCTGCCGGTCGCCTCCCAGGCCCTCGCCGAC
>SKLO01000165.1 GCA_007123195.1 Verrucomicrobiales bacterium
CTGTCGATCCAGCGCTGTTCGAGCTGGTTCTTGGTTGGTCGGTCCTGCTGGTAGAACACCCCGAACCGCCCCGGGAATTCGATCTGCGCCAGTTGGTAGGCGGCCACCTCATCGGTGACGTCGTGGCGCTGCTCGTCCTCGGGGCTGTTGTCCCAGAGTTTCTCCTCGACCTCGATGAACTGGCCGCCCTTGCGTGGGGAGGCGGCGTCGAACGACCCCGGGAAGAAGATCACGCACTCGGACAGGCATTCGACCACAGAGAAGCCGGGGTGGGCGATGGCGCGCTCGAACATGGCCATCATGTGCTTGACCTGGATCGAGTGGGTGCGGGCGATGAAGGTGGCGCCGGCCGAGACCAGCTGCTTCATCGGGTTGATCGGCTGGTCGATGGCGCCGGTGGGGTCGGTCTTCGACTTGTAGCCGATCGGCGAGGTGGGCGAGGTTTGCTTCTTGGTCAGGCCGTAGACGAAGTTGTCCATCACCACGTAGGTGAGGTTGATGTTCTTGCGCGCGGCGTGGGTGAGGTGGTTGCCGCCGATGGAGAAGCCGTCGCCGTCGCCACCGAACACGAACACGTGCAGGTCGGGGCGCGACAGGCTGATGCCGGTGGCCAGGGGCAGGGCGCGGCCGTGGATGAAGTGAACGCCGTGGCTGTTGACGAAATAAGGGAACCGCGACGAGCAGCCGATGCCGGCAACGACGACGATTTTTTCGTGCGGGATCTGCAGTTTTTCCAGCACCTTGAAAAAGACCGCCAGCACGGCGAAATCGCCGCAGCCGGGGCACCAGGTGGGGTGGTCGGCGGTGAGTTGCTTCTTGGTCAGCGGCGGGGCGGCCGGCGCTGGATCGAGGGTTCCGGTTTCCGGGGCCATGTGGGGGACTGGTGTTCGGGCCGCCGGCGGTGGCCGGCTGGCGCCTTGGTTTCAGGGTTCCAGTGTTCGAGTCAAAACGGGGCTGCTGTGTTCAGCCTTCGGGGTGGAGCAGGGCCATGACCTTGTCGGTGATCTCGGCCACCTTGAAGCCGAGTCCGTCGGTCTTGGTCAGGCTTTCAATGCGTGGATCGGCATGGCGGGCGCGCAGCAGGGTGGCCAGCTGGCCGTAGCCGTAGAGTCCGCGGTCGTTGACCTCCACCACCACGACGTGCTGGTAACGGGTGAAGTGATCGCCCAGCCCCTTGGGCATCGGGTGCAGGTGGCGCAGGTGGACGCAGCCGGCGCGAACGCCGCGCCCGCGCAGGCGCTTGACCGCCTCCAAAATGGGGCCCCAGGTGGACCCCCAGCCGACCAGCAGCACGGCGCCCTCGGGATCGCCGTGCTGTTCCACCGGCGGCAGTTCCTCCATCAACTGCAGCAGCTTGGAGCGGCGGCGGTCGGTCATGCGCTGGTGCAGTTCTGGCCGAGCGGTGGGGTGACCCCATTCGTCGTGCTCGAGCCCGGTGACGACGGGGTATTTGCCCTCCGGCAGACGGGTTCCTGGGGCGGCATGACGTCCGACCGGGTGGCTGCCGTTGTCGCCCAGGGGGTAGGGTTTGAAATCATCGGCGGCGGTGAGGTCGAGGTCGGGGTCGACGTAATGGGCGTCGACATCGGGTTCCTCGAAGGCCTCGATGCGGGTGGCCAGCGCCTGGTCGCTGAGGATGATCACCGGCACCCGGTAGCGGCGGGCGATGCGGGCGGCCTCGACCGCGGTGTAGAAGCAGTCCTCGACGTCCTTCGGTGCCAGCACCACGCGGGGGCAGTCGCCGTGGCTGCCGTAGATGGCCTGCAGCAGGTCGCTCTGCTCGACATTGGTGGGCAGGCCGGTGCTGGGGCCGCCGCGTTGCACGTTGATCACGATCAGCGGCATTTCGGCCATGGTGGCCCAGCCCAGCGCTTCCATTTTGAGCGACAAACCCGGGCCGGACGAACCGGTGACGGCCAGATGACCGCTGTAGGCGAAGCCAAGCGCGGTCGATACCGCGCCGAGTTCGTCCTCCGACTGCACGAACAGGCCGCCGTATTTCGGCAACTCGACCCGCAGCGTCTCCATGATCGGCGACCATGGGGTGATCGGGTAACCGGCTCCGTAGCGCACGCCGGCGGTGAGCAGGCCGAGGGTCATGGCCTGGTTGCCGTCCATGGCGACCCGCTGTTCGCCGCGTTTGGCGCCCTCGATCAATTCGTAGCGCAGCGACAGAATGTCGCCGAGGGGATAGGCGTAGCCGGCGTCGAACGCCAGCATGGCGTTGCGCAGCACGTCCTCGCTCTTGCGCCCGAACTGGCGCGCGATGATCTGCTCGAGTTTCTCCCGGTTGAGGTTGAAGATGCTGGTCAGCAGGCCGAGCACGAACATGTTCTTGCCGCGGTCGCGGGTGGACCCGCCGAGGGCCTCGACCGTGGCCGAGGTCAGCGGCACGCCGACAAAGGTGAAGCGCGCGTCGTCGAGGTCCGGCTTGACCTCGTCGCTGTCATACAGGCAGACCCCGCCCTCGCGCAGGGCGCTGATGTGGTTGTCGTAGCTGTGCTGGTAGAAGGCCACCAGAAAATCGGTGTAATCCCCGGGCGACAGGATTTCGCCCGAGCCGAGGCGGACCTGAAAGATCGACGGTCCGCCGGAGATGGTTGACGGGATGGTCATGTAGGTCATGACCTCCTGGTCGGTGCGGCCGGCCAGTTTGGCGAGGAAGGCGCCGACGGTCTGGATACCGTCCTGCGAATTTCCGGCCAGGCGGATGACGGCGTCCTCGACCGGCAGCGCCTCGATGCCGGCGCTGCCATGCCGGGTGGCGGTGGCGGATGAACTGGGTGCTTGTTGGGGGACCACGTGGTGGAAAAATTGGGGTGACCTATGAATTAGGTCGTGTCCCCGTTGAATGCAACAGAATCGCCAGTCGGCCGGAGGAAAAATATCACCCGCTGCCGGATCACCCCGGGTCCACAGCCTCCGCCGGCACCTGATCCTGCCAATCCGGGCGGGCCGGCGCTCTTCCCTGGGGTGGTGCCATCATGGTCACGCGGGGTCGCATTCCACCACGCGACGGGCTTGATCCGCTGCGGTGGCGATGCCATCGTCAGCGCATGGACCTGACCACCACCGCTTTCGGCACCTGGAGCGCCGGCCGTTACATGCACTTCGGTGAAATGCTCGACGAGCAGCGTTTCCTCGCGCTGATCCGCCACGCTTACGACCGTGGCATCCGCACGTTTGTGACCGCGGACGTCTACGGCGTGGGCAAGGCCGACGAGATGCTCGGGCGGGCGCTGCAGGACGTCGAGCGCGACAGCTACTGCCTGGTGGGCATGGTCGGCCACGACATCTACGACGGGGTGCGCGCCGGGTCGAAGGGTTATCCGCGGTTCACCGACCCGGGGTTGCGCGACCACAGCGGCTACCGGGAGTATCTGGTGCGCGCCACCCGCGCCTCGCTGGAGCGCTGCCAGGCAGACCATTTCGACCTGCTGATGCTGCACAATCCGGATTCAACCGGCTATTCCAGCCCGGCGGTATGGGACGCGATGCAGGGCCTCAAGGACGAGGGATTCGCCGAGCGCATCGGCATCGCGCCCGGACCGGCCAACGGGTTCGTGCTCGACATGATTGACTGCTTCGAGCGGTTTGGCGACCGGATCGACTGGGCCATGATCATCCTCAACCCGCAGGAGCCGTGGCCGGGCCGGCTGGTGTTGCCGGCGGCGGAGAAGTGCGGGGTGAAGGTGCTGACACGGGTGGTTGATTACGGCGGACTCTTCTGGGACGACCTCAAGCCGGGGCACCAGCTGCGCGAGGGCGACCATCGAGCCTATCGGCCGCAGGGCTGGGTCGAGCAGGGGCACAAAAAATTGGAAGCGATGCGGCCCTACGCCGAGCGTCACGGCCTGAGCATGATTCAACTGGCGTGCCAGTGGAACCTGGCGCACGGGCCGGTGGCCAGCGTGGTCCCGACCGTGGTCCAGGAGGCCCACGCCGACGCGCGTTCGGCCGAGGACAAGGTGAGCGAGCTGGCGTCGATGCCGGAGGACATCCGCCTCACGGACGGGGAGGTGGAGGAGATTTACCGGATCGGCGACAACGAGGGGTGCATGCCGCTGAAGGGGGCCAGTGCCCGGTTTGAGGGCGAGCAGCCGCTGCCCGACCAGTGGTCGTTGCGGCCGGAACTGTTGGCGGTGGCCGATCGCTGGAGCCTCGGGAGCGAGTGGTAGAAGGCTGCCTCCCGGTCAGCGGAGCACCTTGACGGCGGCAAGGGCGGGGCAATGAGCGAGCAACATCCGGCTGCTGGGCGCCGGGCCGGTGGCCACACCGGCACCGGGGGTGAAGGCGTGGTGGTGACCCGGTTCGCGCCGAGCCCGAGCGGGCTGCTGCACCTCGGTCACGCCGCGGCGGCGCTGTTTGCCTGGGACCGGGCCCGCGAGGCGGGCGGCCGATTCCTGCTGCGGATCGAGGACATCGACACCACCCGCTGCCGCCCCGAGTTTGAGGCCGCCCTGCTTGAGGACACCGCCTGGCTCGGGCTGGAGTGGCCGCAACCGGTGTGGCGGCAAAGCGGTCGGCTGGCGGCTTATCTCGCCTCCTTGGAGCAACTCCGTGCCCTCGGGGTGATCTATCCCTGCTTTTGCACCCGGCGCGACATCCGTCAGGAGGTGGAGCGCATGGCGCGGGCGCCGCACGGCCCCGAGGGGCCGTTGTATCCCGGAACCTGCCGCCGGCTCGATTCAGAGGAAGCGGCGGCGCGGGTGGAATCCGGCCAATCCCACGCATGGCGGCTTGACATCAGCGCGGCGCTGGAACGCCTTGGCGAGCGGGCGGCCGGTTTGGACTGGGTTGATTTGGGCGGCGGCGAACAACGGGCCGTGCCCGATGTGTTGGGGGATGTGGTGTTGGCGCGCAAGGACATCGGCACCAGCTACCACCTGGCGGTGGTGGTTGACGATGCTGCCCAGGGGGTGACGATGGTGACGCGCGGCATCGACCTGCAGCCGGCGACCCACCTGCACCGGCTGCTGCAGGAACTGCTCGGACTGCCGGCCCCGCGCTGGTGGCACCACGCGTTGGTGCGCGACGACGCCGGCCGGAGGTTGGCCAAGAGCCGCCAGTCGCCGCCCTTGCGGGAATTGCGCCAACGCGGCTGGAGTCCGGAGCAGGTGCGCGACGCCGTGGCCGAGGTGTTGGCGGCCGGTGGCCACGCCTGAATCAAGCCGACCTCAGACCAAGCCGCCCTGAACGCCCGCCTCACCCCGGTCCTCGCCTTGCCAGCGCGGAGCACCCCGCGGGATTGCCACCCCGCGGGGTAGGGCGAGGCGCCCCTGGCGAGCCGCGCGGAGCCAAGCAATCGCGTTCGTTCCGCAGTCCCGCCTCCGGGCGAAACGCCCCTTGGGAGTGCGGTGGCACGACACCGCCTTCGTAGCCCCATCCCACCATGAGCAGCCGTCGCGCTTCATTCGCCCCAAAAGACCCCGCGCCGCGCCCATGGTGAAACCGCGCCGAACCTCCACGCCACCCGCATTCCGCCACGGCCGTCGTGCCGGCCTCCCCCAAAACGGCGTCGTGCCGCCGCACTCCATAGGGCTGCCGGAGCCCACCACCTCGCAGAACAAACCGACCGCGCATTGCCCGCGGAGAGCCGAAGCCCCCGCAACCCGTCACCTTTCCGGGAAGCGGGTGCGCGGACCCCTGGTTGTGGAGGGGTGTGCCCGGCGTGGGTTGGTGCCCGGGGTGATGTGGTGGCTCATGGCAGAAATTGTCCGCCGTGACAATGGCTTGGCCCGGGCCAGAGCGAGGTGCTGCGGAACCCAAGGAGCCGCGGCATCCTTGCCGCGAAGGGTCGCGCCGGCAGTGGGCCGCGGCGCCGGTGGTGGCGCGTTGAACGGCAGGGATCCTCCTTCGGCAAGGCTTCGGCGGACAAGTTGCCGTTTCTCCTTGCGCGCTTGGCGCGGGTTGGCGCGCGCTACGCAGGGGTGTGACTGCGCCCGCCCCCGGATCAGCGCCGTCGGCGGAGCAGCAGGCCGAGCGCCGCGGCGGCGAGCAGCAGGGCGCGCGAGGGTTCGGGGATGGCCATCAGCAGCAGGTCGTTGCCGCCGGTGAGACCAGCCTGGGAAAAGTTGCCGAACTGGGACTCGTAGAAGGCGGCGAACAATTGGTCGCCGATGGTGACGAGGTGCGGGGTTTCACCGTCGAACAGACCGGCGAACCCGGGTGCCGGGGTGGTGTTGGCGAAGATTCCGCCGATGGGGTCGGAGCCCTGATTGTCGACGATCCAGAACATGGTGTCGGGGCTGTAGCTGCCGCGGAAGAGGTTGCCATCGGAGCCACCCCAGGTGCCCGCCAGGGTGGCGCCGTCGACGGTCAGGGTGGTGCCGGGGTTCATGACCACCAGATCGGTGGTGGTGCCGCCGAACAGCACGTCGGCAGAGTAGGTGGCGCCGGGCGCGAGGGTGAGGTCCTGATTGAAGGTCAGGGTGCCGGCACTGTTGCCGGGCGAGAGCACCGCGCCGTCGTTGATCAGGGTGGCGCCGCCGACGGTGCCGTTGCCGCCGAGGGTGGCGCCGCTCTGAACGGTGACGTCGCCGGTGGCGGCGGTGTTGTTGCCGTCGATCAGCAGGGTGCCGGCGACCACCGTGGTCGTGCCGGTGTAGCTGCTGTTCCCAGCCAGGGTCATGGTGCCGTCGCCGGTCTTGACGATGCTGCCGGTGGTGGCGGCGCCGTCGGTGACGGGCACTTCGACCGACAGCGGGGCGTTGGCGCCGATGTCGAAGCTGCGGCTGTGGCTGCCGGCGGTGGAGGACAGCTCGACCCGCTGGTTGCTGCCGCCGCCGGTCGCGAGGGCGATGATGCCGGTGGGGTCGTTGCCGGTGGTGGAGACATCGCCGTCGAGTATCAGTCGCGAGCCGCCGGTGCCGGTGGCGAGGCGGATGTTGGAGTTGTTCAAGCTCAGTCCGCCGCTGCCAACGAACACGCTGGTGAGGTCAAGGGCTCCAACGTCAAAGGTGTTGGGGGCGGTGATGGCGCCGGCGCCGTTCATGTTGGTCAGGCTGAGGGAGCCGAAGCTGGTGGTGCTGCCGCCGCTGCCGCTGTTGCCGATGAAGCGGGCGCCGCCGCCGCCGGTGAAGCTGCCGGCGCCGGTGATGGTCCAGTCGCCGCCGTTGCCGGTCTGGAACACGCCGCCACCGGAGACGGTCAGGGAGGCGAAGGTTTCGGTATGGTTGAGGCGTTGGCCGCTGTTGACCCCGGTGCCGTTGAAGATACCGCCGGTGAGGGTCACGTTCGAACTGCTGGCGATCTGGTTGCTGGCGTTGAAAGTGACGTTGCCACCCTGGACGATCAGGTCGCCGGCGATGGAAGTGACCCCGGCGCTCTGGTTGAGCTGCAGGGTGCCCTGTTGAAGGGTAGTGGGGCCGGTGTAGGTGTTGGCCAGGCTGCCGGAGTAGCGGAAGATGCCGCCACCGGTGATGGTGACGCCGGCGGCGGACGAGGCGCCATTGCTGACGCTGACGTTGGTGGCGAACTCGGAGCCCGGGGCAACGTTGAAGGTGCGGATGGCCGGTGCCGCGGTGCTGGATAATTCGAGGCTTGGATTGACCGTGCCGCTGTTCGGCAGCAGGACGGAGTTGCTGACCGCGCCGGTCGCGGTGACATCGCCGTCGAGCACCAGACGCGAGCCGCCGGTGCCGGCGAACAGGCGGATGGTGCTGCTGTCGAGTGACAGTCCGCCGGGACCGACGAACACGCTGGTCAAGGTGCCACCGCCCAAGTCGAAGGTGTTGGGCGAAGTGATGGCGCCGCCGCCGTTCATGTTGGTCAGGCTGAGGGAGTCAAACCGGGTGGTGCTGCCGGGGCTGCCGCTGTTGCCGATAAAGCGGGCGCCGCCGCCGCCGGTGAAGCTACCGGCGCCGGTGATGGTCCAGTCGCCGCCGTTGCCGGTCTGGAACACGCCGCCACCGGAGACGATCAGGGAGGCGAAGGTTTCGGTGTGGTTGGCACGCTGGCCCGAGTTGACGCCGGTGCCGTTGAAGATGCCGCCGGTGACCGTGACATTGACGTCGGGGCCGAGCTGGGTGTTGTTGCCAAAGGTCAGCAGGCTGTTGTTCTCAACCAGCAGGTCGGCGACGATGGCGGTGCCGCCGGACTTGTTGAGGTGGAGGCGCCCGCCGGAAACCGTGGTCAGGCCGGTGTGGCTGTTGTTGGCGTTGGCGCCGGAGCCGCCGAGCGTGAGCTGGCCGCCGCCGGTCTTGGTGAGGGCGAGGTTGCCGCCGAGCACGCCGTTGTAGGTGTTGCCGGTGCTGTTGTTGACGGTCAGGGTGGCGGGAGTGGCGGAGGAGTTGGTCACCACCATGGACATGGAGGTTCCGTCCGAGACCAGGCCGCCGACCGTCTGGTCGTTGCCATTGAGGTCGAAGCTGGCGCTGGCGACGTTGGCGGAGTTGCCCATGCGCAGGGTGGTGCCGGTGGGCAGGCGGTCGGCGCCGCCGGCCAGCTGGGTCGGGCCGACGATGATGTGGGTGTCGCCGCCGTAGGTGCTCTGGCCGCTGAGGATGGTGGTGCCGCCGCCATCGGCGTTGCGGATGCCGAGGGTGTGGCCGGCGCCACCGTCGCTGATGGTGCCGGTGATGGTGAGCGACTGGCCGGCACCGACCGCGCCGATGCGGGTAGCGTTGGCGCCGAGGATCACGTCGCCATTCCAGGTGTTGTGGCCGCCGACGCTTTGCAGCGCACCGTTGAAGTTGGCGCCGTTGCCGATGATGGTGATGGTCTCGCCGTTGACCGTGATGCCGCCCGCCATCTCAAGGCGGGCATTGTTGGCGACGGAGGTGCTGGCCGCCGCCCCGAGGGCCTGGCCGTGCTCGATCCGAAGCACCCCTTGGTTGACGAAGGTGTCGCCGTCGTAGCTGTTGGCGGTGAGCAAGACCAGTTCGCCGCCGCCTGTCTTGGTCAGGTTGCCGCCCTGGTTGCCCGCGATCGGGACCTGGATGAGCTGGTTCAGGCGGCCGTTGGTGTCAAAGGTGGCACCGCCGGCGAGGATGTTGACGTTGACGCCGCCGCTGGAGTTGCGGATCCAGTCCTCGCCGTTGCCGCCGGTCGCGATCAAGGTGCCGCCATCGAAGTTGATGGAGGCGTTGGGGGTGGCGGCGCGGGCGAGGATGGTGCGGGTCGACAGCGAGCCGCCGCTGTTGACGTTGATGGTGGCGGTGCCCTGGGTGGCGGCCAGGGAGCCGAAGCTGATCACATCCGAGACCACCGAACCGTTGGTGATGCTGAGCAGGCCGCTGGCGGCGGCGGTGCCGCGGCTGAGCACGCCGATCTCGGCACCGGAACCGATGCCGGCGGTGGTCATGATCAGGTTGCCGCCGTTGACGATGATCTCGGATGAGCCGGCGTAGCTGTTGTTCGCTCCGGCGCCGATGAGCGCGGTCAGGACCCCGGACTGGGGTGTGAGGAACAAGGTGCCGCCGGAGATGGTCAGGCTGCCGTTGGCCGTGTTGCTGCCTGCCCCAACGACGATGGTGCGGTCGTTGCCGCCGGGGGTGGAGACGTCAAGCGTGGTGTCGCCCTGGGCGGCGGTGTAGGTGGTGGTGCCGTTGATGTTCCAGCGGGCGTCATTGATCGTGGTGTTGAAGGCCGGGGTGCCGAGCGACCAGTTGTTGGAGTTGGTGATGTCCTGGTCCTGGGCGTTGGTGAAGGTGTTGGCACCTTGGGCGGTGGCGTGGCCGGCTGTGGCCAGCAGCAGGCAGGCGGCGGCCAGGGGGGCGGCGAGGCGGCAGCCGGGGATGGAGTGGAAACGTGGGCGCATGGCTTAGCAGGTGAGGGCTTGGTGATCCGGGGTTGATGGCGATGGAGCGGAATGTCGTGGCATGTCGGGGATGACGCTCGCATGCATTCTGAGGAGAGTCAGGGGAGCAGGCAAGCCTGAATTGCGAAAGAATGAATTCCTTTCGGCTTCAAGCTGCGCAGACCAGACTGATCGCGGGTGGTCCGCGGAGAGCCAGAGTGCCCACAGGCCGTGAAGCTGCCGTTGCCCCCGGTCTCCACGCCGGTCCGGCCAGCGCGGCTCGCCGGGGGCGGGTCGCCCTACCGTTGCCAGCGCATCCCATTGGCCATGCCAGCGCGAGGCGTCCGCGAGATTTCCACCCCGCGGGCAGACCCCGCAGGGTAGGGCGAGGCGTCCCTGCCGAGCCGCGCGGGCCGAAGGACGTCCTTTCGCCCCACAGCCCCGCACACCAAACCGCCCGCGTTTTGCCCGCGGAAAGCCAAAGGCCCCGCAAGGCGAGAACCCACCGATGCCCCCAAACTCCACGCCCGTCCGGCGAACGCGGCTCGCCAGGGACGGCTCGCCCTACCGTTGCCAACGCATCTCATTGGCCATGCCAGCGCGAAGCACC
>SKLO01000598.1 GCA_007123195.1 Verrucomicrobiales bacterium
CGACTTCGGCTTGCTCCGCGACCGCTGGGAACACGGCTGCGAATTGCTCCACGTAGCGGGCGCCGAGGTTGGCCGGCATCTGCATGCCGGCGAGAATGATCCTCACGTCCGGCAGTTTTTCGCGCGCCTGTTCGATGGTAGCCAGCAGGTTGGCCTGGGTTTGTTCGGGCTGCAGGCCGCGCAGTCCGTCGTTGCCGCCGAGCGCGATCACCAGCACGTCGGCGCCGCGGCCGAGCACCCAGTCGAGCCGTCGCAGGCCGCCGGCGGTGGTGTCGCCGCTGACACCGGCATTGACCATCTCGATCCTGAGTCCGGCCTCGTCCGCCCGTTGCTGGAGCAGGGCGGGATAGGCCTGTTCGCGATCGAGGCCGTAGCCGGCGGTGATGCTGTCGCCGAGAAACACCACCCGCAGGGGCTCGGCTTCGTCGCCGGCGGCCGTCGATTGCCGGGCGCCGGCGTCTGGCGGGCTCGTGGTTGCGTAGCCCAGAAACAGCGCCAGCATGACCGTGGCCGAGAGTCGCAGGGCGAGGCTGGCGGCCCCGGGCGGTTGTTTGAACATGCTCATGATTGAAACCGACTGATTCCCGTTACGTGACATCCGCACCATCCGATACTTCGACGGCAGCCGCCGCCTCAATCGACCGGCCTGCCGTCAAGGATTCCCTGCTGCAGGTCCGCGGCCTGGTCAAAACCTACTTCAACGGGGAGCGGGACCTGACCGTGCTGCGCGATGTTGATCTGGACGTGGCGGCCGGCGACAGCTGCGCGATCGTGGGTCCTTCGGGAAGTGGCAAGACCACCCTGCTGGGGTTGTGCGCCGGTCTGGACGACCCGACCGCGGGCACGGTGGCGTGGCGCGGGCAGGTGCTGGCGGCTCTGAGCCAGGACCAGCGGGCGGCGCTGCGCAACCGGCACATGGGGTTCGTGTTCCAGAACTTCCAGCTGCTGCCGACCCTGACGGCGCTGGAGAACGTCATGATCCCGCTGGAACTGCGCGGTGAGCGCAACGGCCGGGGTCGGGCGGCGGAGATTCTGGAGGTGGTGGGCCTGGGGGAGCGGCTGGGCCACTACCCGGCCCAACTGTCCGGCGGCGAACAGCAGCGGGTGGCTCTGGCCCGCGCGTTTGTGCATCGCCCCGGACTGCTGCTGGCGGACGAGCCCACCGGCAACCTCGATGCCGAAACGAGCGATCCGATCGTGGACATGCTGTTCGGCTTGAACCGCGAACACGGCACCGCGCTGGTGCTGGTGACCCACGACCACGCGCTGGCGTCGCGCGCCGCCCGGGTGATCACCATGCGCGGCGGCCGGGTGGTGGGCGTGTCAGGCGGGCCCGCGGATGCCGACACGGCCGCCGCCGCTTTGGCTTCGCCCGTTGCCCGGGAAGCCTGAACCGACAAGATGGCCGACGCCCTGGTGCAGCTGTCAAAAACCTGACATGAATGCTGATTCGAATGCCCCCGCCGCCGCGTCCGGCACCACCCCGACGCCAGCCGGCGGCTGGTGGTGTCCCGGCTGGCTGACACCCTGGGCCTGGCGCATGGCCTGGCGCGACAGCCGGACACGGCGGCGCAGGTTGCTGGTGTTCGCCCTGTCGATCGCGGCCGGCATCGCCGCGCTGGTGACGATCCACTCGCTGCGTGCCAGTGTGGATGAGGCGGTGTCGACCCAGGCCAAATCGCTGCTGGGGGCCGACCTGCAGATCAGTTCGCGCCAGCCGTTCACCAGCGGCGAGGTCGAAAGCATCCGGCCGTGGGCGCAGGCGTTGAGTCGGGAAGTCAGTTTCACCTCGATGATGCACGTGCCGGCGGCGGACGCGGCGCGGCTGGTGCAGGTGATCGCGCACGAGGAGGGGTTTCCGTTCTACGGGGACATCGAAACCGAACCGCCCGAGGCCTGGCAGCGCCACCGGAGCGAGGGCGGCGTGCTGCTGGAGCCGGCGCTGTTGGAGCAGTTCCAGATCGGGATCGGCGACATGGTCGAGCTGGGCGACTCACAACTGGAGATCATCGGCGTGATCACGCGGTCGGTGGGAGGCACGCGCTTCGCCTCGTTCGCGCCGTCGGCGATGCTGCGATACCAGGATGTGGAGCGCACCGGCCTTGCGGGCGACCGCAGCCTGGCCCGGCACCGGATGAACCTGAGGTTCGCCGACGACGGGGTGGCGGCCTCGACGACCGGGCTGCTGCGCGACCGCTTTGGCGAGCGCGGCTGGAGGTTTGAGACCCCTGACAGCCGGGCGGAAATGCTCGGCGACTCGCTCGACAACCTGCAGCAGTTCCTGGGTCTGATCGGCATCACGGCGCTGGTGTTGGGGGCCATGGGCGTGGCTGGGGCGATTCATGCGCATGTCAGCCGCAGCATTCCCTCGGTGGCGATCCTGCGCTGTCTGGGGTGCCCAAGGCGGCTGGCGTTTTCGATCTACCTGGTGCAGGCGGGGGTGCTGGGGCTGGCGGGGGCGCTGGCCGGCGTGATGGCGGGCGTGGCGATGCACCTTGGCATCCTGACATTCTACCAGGACCAGCTGCCGCTGGCGCTGGAGGTGGCGCCGGTGTGGCCGGTGGTGCTGCGCACCGGCGCGATCGGGGCGGCGGTGTGCCTGGCGTTTGCGCTGCTGCCGTTGTGGCGCGTGCGCGGGGTGTCGCCGGCCGAGGTGCTGCGTCGACTGCCGGCCCGGGCGGCGCGCGGCGGGCG
>SKLO01000058.1 GCA_007123195.1 Verrucomicrobiales bacterium
GAGCAGCGCCAGCGCCAGGCGCGCCGCCAGGTCAGCGTCAAGGAACTGGTGGTCGACGAACTGGTGGTGCATGCCGACTACGGCGTCGCCCGTTACCGCGGCCTGCACCGGCGCGAGCAGGGGTTGAGCGCCGGCGAGGAGGTGCTGGAGCTGGAGTATGCCGACGAGGCGCGGCTGTATGTGCCGCTGTCGCAGGCGCATCTGGTGTCGCGCTACGTGGGCGCCGGCGGGGTCGATCCGCCATTGGGCAAGCTGGGGGGCGGTCAGTGGAACCGGATCCGCCGCAAGGCCGAGGCGGCGATCGAGGATTACGCCGCCGGGTTGCTCAAGATGCAGGCCGAGCGCGAGGTGCTGGAGGCGCGGGCGCATCCGCCGGACACGCCGTGGCAGCGCGAGTTCGAGGAGTCGTTCCCGTTCCGCGAGACGCCCGACCAGCTGCGCGCGGTGGAGGAGATCAAGCGCGACATGGAACTCCTGCAGCCGATGGACCGGCTGCTGTGCGGCGACGTGGGTTTTGGCAAGACCGAGGTGGCGATCCGGGCCGCGTTCAAGTGCGTGATGGGCGGCCGCCAGTGCGCGGTGCTGGTGCCGACCACGGTGCTGGCGCAGCAGCATTTCGAGACCTTCAGCGAGCGCATGTCGGAATACCCGGTGCGGGTGGCGGTGCTCAGCCGCTACGTCAAACCGGCCGAGCAACGGCGCACCCTGGCGGGGTTGCTGAACGGATCGGTCGACATTGTCATCGGCACCCACCGGCTGGTGTCGAAGGATGTGGCGTTCAAGGATCTCGGCCTGGTGGTGATCGACGAAGAGCAGCGCTTCGGGGTGAAGCACAAGGAGCGGTTCAAGCAGATGTTCCTCCTGATCGACGTGCTGACGCTGTCGGCGACGCCGATCCCGCGCACGCTTTACCTGTCGCTGATGGGCGCGCGCGACATGTCCACCCTGGAGACGCCGCCGCCGAGCCGCTACCCGGTGCACACCACCGTGTGCGCGCATGAGGACAAGGTGATCCGCGACGCGGTGCGGCGCGAGTTGAAGCGCGGCGGCCAGGTGTTTTTCCTGCACAACCGGGTGGCCACCATCGGCATGGTCAGGCGCCAGTTGGAGGGGTTGGTGCCCGAGGCGCGGGTGGTGGTGGGCCACGGCCAGATGGACAACGGCGTGCTGGAGGGCGTGATGCACCGGTTCATCCGCGGCGAGGCCGACGTGTTGATCAGCACCACGATCATCGAGAGCGGGGTCGATATTCCCAATGCCAACACGATCATCATTGATCGCGCCGACATGTTCGGTCTGGCCGACCTCTATCAACTGCGGGGCCGGGTGGGCCGCGGCACCCACAAGGCTTATGCGCTGTTGTTGCTGCCCAGGGACGCCATGGCCACCGGCGAGGCCCGGCGGCGGGTGCAGGCGATCCAGCAATACACCGCGCTCGGCTCCGGGTTCCGCATCGCCATGCGCGACCTCGAACTGCGCGGGGCCGGCAACCTGCTCGGCACCGAGCAGAGCGGCCACATCGCGGCGGTCGGTTTTGACCTCTATTGCAAACTGCTGCGCCAGTCGGTCGAGCGCCTGCAGGGCCGGGTGGTGGGGCCGCGGGCCGACGTCAGTCTGCGGCTCGATTGGGTGCAGACCAGCGAGAGCGAATGGCTGGCGGACCCGCACGAGCGCCTTCCCGCGTTCATTCCGCAGGCCTACATGACGGAGCCCGTCCAGCGCATCCTCGGCTACCGCAACCTGGCCGAGGCGGCGGCGGTCAAGGAGTTGAACGGGCTCCGCCGGGACTGGCGCGACCGTTTCGGCAGGGTCCCCGAACCGGTTGAAAACCTGTTGATGGTGAACGAAATACGGGTGAGGGCGGCGCACGCAGGCATCAGCTCGGTGGAAATCCCCGACCAGCGCCTGATGCTGATGCGCAACGGCGGCTACCTGCAGGTCGACGGCCGCTTTCCCCGGTTGACAGGCAAGACCCTGGTGGCGAGGTTGAAAGAGACGTTGGAATTGATGAAAAAGCTCTCCTGAAAGGAGACAAGGAACCATGACAAGCAAGTCCCCGATGCCATCGTGGACGCTCTTACGGGCGTTTGCGGCTCTGATGATATTTCCCTTGGCGACCGCGGCCTGGCCGGGCAAGCACGCCGGCGCCGCCGAGGTGGTGGAGGGCATTGCCGCCGTGGTCAACGGCAAGGTGATCACCCAGTCCGAGGTGCGCGGGGCGGTCGAGGCGCAGACGCAGATGATCCGTGCCATGGTGCCGGATCCCGGCGAGCAGCAGCGGCAGATCCGCACCCTGCGCGAGGAAGCGCTGGATTCCCTGATCGACCGCGAACTGGTGCTGGCCGAGTTTGAGAAGGCCGGCGGCCGGATCCGGCCCGAATTCCTGCGCGACGACGTCAACCGCATCGTCATCGAGCAATACGAGGGCGACCGCAGCACCTTCATCGAGGCCTTGGCCGAGGCCGGATTGACCATGAACAAATTCATGGAACTGCGGGAGAAGCAGTTGGTGGTGCAATACATGCGCAGCCAGCAGAGCCGCAGTATTCCGCCTCCCACCCCGCGCGAAGTGGAAGAGTATTACCGCAGCAATTCCAGCGATTTCCGCGAGCCGGGCCGGATCAACATCAGCACCATCACCCTGCCGAAGTTCAGCGGCGAGTCCGGGGTCACGATCGAAACCCAGCGCGC
>SKLO01000139.1 GCA_007123195.1 Verrucomicrobiales bacterium
CTGGCGGGCGCGGTGACACCGGTGCCGGTCCATCCGGTGAAAGTCCAGTTTTCCGCGGCGATGGCGGTGATGGGAACCGTGCTGTCTGCGGCGAACGTGCCGCTGCCGGAGACGGTGCCACCCTCCGCCGGCGAGGGGTTGAGAGTGAGGGTGACGGACGGTGACTGGATCTGCAGGACTTCGCTGGCACTGCCCTGGTAATTGGGATCGGTGATGACGGCTTCGACGGCGTAGCTGCCGACGGCCACGGGTGCCGACGGGCTGCCGTCGTAGGTCACGGACACCGCCAGTCCGGCAGGCGAGGTGGTCACGGTGGCGGCCTTGGGTTCGCCGTCGTAAATGTGTTGAAGGTCGGTCAGGGTGACTCCAGCGCTGGAAGGGTTGATGGTGACGGCGGCAATGCCCGACAGGTCGTCGCTGGTGGCGGAGATCACGTAGGGGCCGCCGGCGGAGGCGGCGGTGAACAGGCCGGCGCTGCTGATGCTGCCTCCGCCGCTGGCCGCCCAGGTGAAGGCGCTGGGCTGGTTGCCCATGGGCTGGCCGAACTGGTCCTGCAGGATGGCGCTGAAGGCTTGTTGCCCGCCTATGGTGAGGCTTGCCACGGTGGGGCTGATACTGACCGCCGAAGCCGTTTGCAGCACGCGCACGTTCACCCTGCTGCTGACAGCGAGACCTTGCGAATCCTGGACGGTGACGGTGAGCACGTAGTCGCCGGTGGCCTCGAACAGGGCCACGGTGTTCTTGGAATCATTGCCCCCATTGGAAGTAAACGACACCGGGACTCCGGCCGGGTGACTGCCGGACCAGGTGTAGGTGAGGGCTGCTTCACCTCCGTCGTCACTGGCGGCGACCGACAGACCGGTGTCCTGACCGCGCACGATGTAGAACACGGAATCATCCGCTTCGGTCACGGTTTCCGTGGATGACGAGGTGGCGGCGCTGGTGATCACGGGCGCCTGGTTGGAGAAGTCGCCACCGCCGGTGAGGGCGATGCTGTCCAGATGCCAGCCGGGACTGGCGGTGCTGTTGTTGGTGGCCAGGCGCCAGCGCACCCGCAGGTTCTTGCCGGCGTATTTGGCGGTGTCGGTCAGGTTGACGATCGTCTCGATGAAGCCGCCGCTGTTGCCTGACCATGCGGCCTGGCCGGCGAAGTCACTCAGGCTGCCCGGCGGGCCTCCGCCGCGGCTGGGCATGGTGGTGTTGTAGCCATTGCTGGCGAACACGGCGCCGGAACCGCTTGAAATCACATCAAACCAGGTGGAGCCACCATCGAGGGAGAACTCCAGTTTGCCGCCGTCGCGATTGTTCTCGAGGTGGTAGGAATGCCAGAACTTGAACTGGAGGTTGGTGGCGTTGGCTGGAATCGGAATAAGAGGGCTGATCAGGTTGCAGGTGGTTTTCGTGGCGGGGCCCGGGGCGAAAAACGACGTTGGCGGGCTGTGGCTCGAGGCGGTGGTGAGCGACCAGCTGTTGCTGCCGGTGGTGGCTTGGGAGGTCCATCCGGAGACGGTGCCGTCAAAGGTTTCGCTCCACAAGGCGCCGATCACGGTGAAGGCGCCGGGCAGGGTGAAGGTTTCCGTGTCGGGGTTGGTGGCGGTCACGTCCCATGCTCCAGGGAGGACACCGGCCAGATTGAACTGGCATCGCAGTGTCGATCCCACCAGCTGCACGCTGGTGGCGGTGCCATCCGCTTCGCCCGCCCGCTGGAGCCTTACTGCGGTGTCGGCTTTGAATCCTGTTCCCGCCAGATCCACGGTGATGCTGCCGGGCAGCGCGTTGTCGGGCGTGATGCCGGTGATGGTGAGTGGCGGCGGCGGCGGCTGTTCATTGGCCGAGCCGCTGACGAGCAGGGAGTAGTGCTGTTGGTTGTTGGCCAGGGTGCCGTCAAAGGTGATGACGCAGCGGTAGACCCCGGCGGCAGGCGGGTTGGCAATGAACACCTGCTCCACGTTGTCGACGTTGTTTTTTCCCGTGGTGGCCGGCAGATTCATGGAGGCCTGGGTCCAGGTGCCGACGAAGGGCATCACGTAGGGAAGGTGCTCGCTGCCGTCGGGACCGATGATCCTGAGATCCAGATTGTTGCGAAGTCGCGGGGTGCGCAGGTCGGAGGTCGTGGTGGCGCTTCCCGCCGGATCCGTCCAGCACAAGGTCACGCGAACGGGTGAGACCCCGTCCCAGACGAACTCATGGCTGACGTTGGCATTGGTGGAAGTGATCAACGCCTCGGTCATGCGGATTTTCAATGGATTGGAGGCGTGATCGCGGATGAGGTCGGCAGCGGCCTTGCCGTTGATCAAGCCCCAGCCGAACTTGTAGTCCGGGCCGGGGTTGCCGAGGTCGTCGGCGGTGTGGATGAGCAGTCCTTTGAGCGTGCTGGAGCGCATCGCCCCGCCTGGAAACAGGCGCCCGTATTCCTCGATCAGCAACGCCGCCGTGCCGGTTGCGTTGGGCGCGGCCATGCTGGTGCCGGAGAAAGTTCCGTAGGCCGCGTCGTTGCCGTTGAGGGAGGAATAAACATCCTCGCCGTTGGCCACCAGGTCAGGTTTGATCCGGCCATCATCGGTCGGCCCCCAGGCACTGTAGCTGGCGATGACCGCCACAGATGGATCGCGCACGCCACCGCTGACCGCGTCACTGACCGACCCCACCGTCAGCACGTTCTTGCCAATCGCGTCGAACCCGATGGTGTCGAATCCCCCGCGATACAGCCCGTCGCCTTGCGGATGCGAGGCGCTGTCGTAGGAGACCACGGTCGAACTGCCGGGGGACAGGGCCACGCTTTGTCCGTTTGAGGGATTGTCCGTGCGATCATTGCCCGCGCTGCGGAACATCAGATAATACGGGGCGCTGAAAGCCAGGGCGTCGCTGTCGCGGGTAAAGGTGTTGTAGCGCCCGAAATCCTGCTCAATGGAGGTGCTGGAACTGCCATCCCCCCACCATTCCCAGACCCGGAAAGGACTGCCTCCATTGACCCGGTTCCATCCGCTGACGTAGCCGTAGCTGTGGTTGGAGAGATAGATCATGCCCGGCTCACCGGGTGCGGCGGCGGCCCGGGAGGTCATTTCAGACTTGTCGTTGTTCCAATCGTAGGAGTCCACCAGGGCGGCGGTGGCCATGCCGCGCGCCCCGCTGTCGACGCCGGCAGCCGCCAGCGTGCCCCCGACATGGGTGGCATGATTGATGGGTGCGGAGCCGTCTTTGACCGTCAGACGTGCTCCGGAACTGAATTCCTGGTGCGATGCGCGACCGCTGCCGCCGTCCCACATGCCGATGGTCAGGCCCGATGCCGTAAGCGAATAGGGCGTCTCCCGCAGGCTGCTGGCCCCGGTGGTGATGGCGGCATTGGTGTTGTGGGTGGTGAAGTAGATCGGGCGGTCGCCATCGAAACCCACCAGTTCCTGCACCGTACCGTCCGGCCGGACGATCCGCAATGGCAGTCCCTGATCCCGCGCCCGTGCCTCCGCCGCGGCCCGATCGGCCTGTTCGAGTTGTCTCATGCGCGCGACCGCCCGTTCGCGGTTGCCGGGGATGCCGAGGTCGCCGATTTCTTCCAGGACGTCCGCCATGGAGATTTCGCGGCCTTGGATCGCGGACGGTTCGTCGGGCGCCGCGGGAGCGGCTTGCCGGTCGGGCGTGTGCGGTCTGGAAGCGTTCCGTGGGGTCGCGGCCTGCCCGTGCTGGGGCGCGCCGCCTTCGACCGGCTGACGGGGGTTCCCGCCCGGGGTGCCCAACCAGAACGCGATCCCGATGCCCGATAGCAGAATCAGGCAGAGCAGAATGGGCTTGCAGGAAATTTTGTGCATCAACGGACCAGAGAGCTGTACTCGTGCGGCATGGGCCCGGGCCTCCCGACACCCGCCCGAAGGATCGCTGTCCCGCGACTGCGGAGCAGATTATGGAAAACCGGGCGGGGATGTCAAGGATGGACCGGACCTTCAGCCTTCACGTTCTTTTTGTCGGCATGGTCCTGGGCGATGCCCCAGGCTGGTATAGTTCGTGCCGTTGGCGCTGCCGATGGGCGGTAGCCTTGTAGCAAAGGTTGCCTCAACCTGTCCTCCCTGTGCGCACTACGCCCGCAACGTCCTTGAGACCGCCCGCGGCGGTCCATTCGCGGAGGGCGAACGGTTCCGTGAATGAATCGGGCATGGGGCACGAGCGACCCCCACCCAGGGTCGGATTGGGGCAGCAATCCAACCGACGGTCGCTGCGGCCGCGAGGCTTGGGAAAGGCGGGAGCGTTGGCGTGCTAAGCGATTGCTGGGCAGATGCTTCATCGGGCCTGGCGGCAGCCCCGTAGGTTGAATTGGCGCAATTCGACCTCCTGTGGGTGGTGCGAGCGGGCCGGTGCCGGGGCCACGTTTGGCGTTCCATTCGAAGAGGGCGAAAGGGGTCGTGAAGGAAGAAGGCGCAAGGCACGAGCCACCCGCACCCCGGGCGGGTCGGAGGCCCGCCCTACGGGGGGCGTTGTGCCCGCGAAGCCTGGCTGAGGCGAGGCGTCAGGGGGCGGCGATGCGCGTTGCTTCAGTCCGGCTTGCCCTCGCTGACGAACAGGTCCATGCGGGCGCGGCTGCCGGACCAGCGGACTTCGTCGTTGCCAAACGTCAGGGTGTTGTCGCCGGCGGTGTCGAGAATGTGGACCCGGTGGTTGGCGTTGTAGACGCTGGTGCCGTAGATGACCGACATGCGCGAGTCGCGGTTGCGGAAGATGGGGCGATCGGGCGGGATCTCGCCGATCGGGTAGACGAACGCGCCAAGGATCTCGGTCTGGGCGCCGTTGAAGGCGCTGAGTTTCTCGCTCGGGTATTCGGTCTTGAATCCGAGCACCCAGATGGTGGCGCCGTTGGAGCGGATGCAGGGACCGGCCGCATGGCTCTCGGGATTCCATTGCCGGGCCCAGACCTGTTGCGGGTGCAGGAAGTGCCAGTTGGCGGTGACCGTGTCCTCAATGAACAGTGGGCCGCAGCCATCACGGTTCTCAAAGCGGTCGGGATTGCTGCTCCACAACACCAGCGTGTGCGGCGAGTCGTGCACCAGTCCGCTGATCCTGAGCCGCTCGATCCACAGCGGCCGGTCGTCGTCGCCCGGCTCGCGCGCGAACACCAGCGCGGGCGGCGGCGGGTCGGGGTCGTTCTGGTCGAGTCGGTGGGTCGGGTCACTGTCACCCTTGATCGAGATGGTGCTGTTGAATCCGACCAGACGTTCGACCCCGCCGCGCAGCCGCACCGGCTCGCTGACGCGGTAGCCGCCGTGGGGGAAGTAGAGCACCCGCGCGCCGGAATCGACCGCGGCCTGCAGCGCCGCGGTCCAGCAGCCGTCCTCGACCAGCTCCTCGAACGCCTTGACATTGACCCATTCCTCAATGGAGATGTCAGGCCGTTCGGGCGTCTCTTCCACCACGAGCTTGAGCGAGCCGGCGGCGCCCCCGGCGACACCGTGGCCGGTGACGATGTGGTCGCCGATGAACTCATTGATTTCCGGTCCTTCGAAGCGTTTGACCACGGTTACCGCGTCGTCGTCCGCGTGGCGCGTGCAAGGGTGGTTGTGCTTCTCGATGGCGGCCTCGTAGCCGGCGGTGGTGGTGCGCGCCACGTAGAGTCCGCCGTGGGCCTCGATCGCCACCGCTCCGGGAGCGCCGCCCTCAAGGCGGCTGTCGACCAGGCTGAGCATCGAGTTGCCGCCCTGACAAACCACCGCCGGCACGCGGTTGTCGCTGAGCAACCCGCGCACGGCGGCGATGTTGCCGCGGTTGAGGAAGCCGACCTCGTTCTGGCCACGCAGGACGAGATGCTCGAAGGTCATGGAATACTCCTGGTAGGCAAGCTCGACCCCCTTGTCGAACCCCTGCACCACCACGTGCTTGACCAATGCGGGACCGACGGTCTTGTGGGTCAGGTCGAGCCCGGTGACGCCGCGGCCGTCGCCGCTTTGGATGACCACGTTCTCCAACCGGCCGAGGTTGTTGCTGTGATATTCGATGCCCTTGGCGCCGGGGTTGTCGCGGCCGGTGTCGACGGTGACGCCGGACAGGTAGATGGAGATGCTGCTGCCGTTGACCGCCCGGTTGGAGCCGGGATCGCCGCGGGTGCTGCTGAGGCGCAGCACCGGGGTGGGTGCGTCAGGATCGGTGAAGCTGCCGTCCCGCAGCCGGATGATGGTTTGCTCAGGGCCGGCGCCGACGACGTCGATGAAGCGTCCGCCCTGGATCATGTCGGACACCAGATAGGTGCCGGGTGGGATCACCAGGGTGTGGTAGGCCAGCGGCACCCGGCTGGTGAGGTGGTCAAAGGCGGCGTTGAAGGCGGCGGTGTCGTCGGTGACGCCGTCGCCGGCGGCGCCGAAGTGGCGCCGGATGTCGAGCGCGCCGCTGTCGTCCGGCAGCAACCGCTCAGGAGTGGCGAAGCTGACGCCGCTGATGGCGTCCTCCCGCGCGCGCAGGAACTGCTCTGGCTTGAGCGCCGCCGCGGTGACCCGTACGCCGTCGAGCCAGCCGGTGGCGGCGCGGCCGTCGGGGTCGCCGCCGAACCACAGTGGCGCGCCATCGAGGGTGAAATGGTCGGGCGCCGGCTCGACCGCGGTCAAGTGATGATCGATGTAGCAGGTGAGGGTGTTGTCGGCGGGATCGAAGACCACCGCCAGATGCCGCCAATCGGGGTGGTCGTCGCGCAGGCGGGTGCTGGACGAATAGTGGCCCGCGGTCCAGCTGCGGCGGTTGCCTTCCGGCGGGGCGACCAGAGCACCGAACCAATGCTGGTGGTGGTTGCGCAGGTGCACGGTGGTCAGTCCGAGTTCGGCCGACGACCGGGGCTCGCGCGACTTGACCAGGATCGGCGCTTCGAACGCGCCCTCCGGCTTGAAGAAACACTCGATGGTCAGGCCGCGGTCCTCGATCAGCTCCGCCGTGAGCGGCCAGGCGGCCGCCAGCACCTCGCCGGGGTCACCGTTGAACCGCAGGCTCCCGCGGTTGGGAATCGAGCGGCCGCTCAACGGGTCGTAGAGGAACGCGCCGGGAACGTCGTCGCTCCGTTCCGGTTCGCTGCCGTCCGCGCGCTCCAGCGCGGGCGCATGGGCCGAGGGGGAGGCGTCGGGATCGAAGGTCCACAGCAGCACCGCAGGCGGGGCGGCCGGTGCCAGCGGGGCGACGGCCACCAGCGCGGCCGCCAGCAGCCGCCAAAAGATTGGCAGGATCCGCCCATCAGGGACGGGCAAGGTTCGGGCCGAGAGGCCTGTGGAGACTTGGGTGCGCTGCATGAGGATGACGGGACGATCCGGTGGATTCCCCCCTTTCCTTACGCCGGCGGTCACGGGTGAATTTCGAGCAGATGTTCGAGCGCGATGCGGTGCAGCTGCAGCACGTGGTGATCGTGCAGCCGGTAATGGATGTGGCGTCCGTCCCGGCGGGAGCGGACCAGGCGCAGGTGACGCAGGGCCCGCAACTGGTGGGAGACGGTCGACTGGCGCATGTCGAGCGCCTCGGCGATGTCGCACACGCAGGCCTCGCGCCGGCTGAGAAAATCGATGATGCGCAACCGGTTGGGATCGCCGAGGCCGGAAAAGAAGCCGGCCAGGCGCTGGAGCAGGTCGGGGCTGAGGCTGTCGACGGCGGGGGCGTTTGCCTCGGGCGCCGCAGCGTGGGGATGAGGATGGTCGGTGGCGGCGGGCGCGGGATTGGGTGGCAGGGGGCGTGCGAGGGCGGGGGATGGGTTGGCGGCGGCACTCATGCAACCAAGTTGCATCGATAACGGATCAACGCAAACGCATTTGCACATCTGAATGCATGTGCATATATTGGTCCGCCATGAATACCAACACCTGTGATTGTCCCAATTGTGATTGTTCCGTCGAAGCCGGCGCCATCCAGCGCGACGGCAAGTCGTTCTGCAGCCAGGCCTGTGCCAATGGTCATCCCGACGGCAAGGGCTGCGGTCATCACGGTTGCGACTGCGGTTGAGGGGCCGGCCGCGGTTGTTCTCTGTCACGGCCGAATCGATCCGGTGCGCCCGCCGGAATTGGAGGCGGGCTTGTTCCGTCGTGTGCGTATAAGCCGCTGTAACAGTGCGCCCCGAATCCTCCCGCCGCTTCCGAACCACCCCCGAACCACCCCCGACCGCTTGGGTGACGGAGGGGCGTCTTCCTCGCCGCCCCGCGGGTGGGAAGCGGGCCGATTCGTGAGCATGGATTTGTGATTTTCTGGTGGCGGATCAAGGGTAGAACAAGGGACCCTGGCCCTGCGGCCCCAGCGGCAGGCTGAAGACCAGCCAGACGACGATCATCACGACCCAGACGATGGTGAACACGATGGTGTAGGGCAGCATCATTGAAATCAGGGTGCCCATGCCCGCCTTGGGCTGGAACCGTTGCATGAAGGTGATGACGATGATCAGGTAGGCATTCAGCGGGGTGATGATGTTGGTGGTCGAATCGCCGATGCGATAGGCTGCCTGGGTCAGCTCGGGACTGATGCCGACCATCATGAACATCGGCACGAAGATCGGCGCGAACACGGCATACTTGGCGGACATCGAGCCGACCAGCAGATTGAACACGCCGACAACGCCGATGAAGACCACCAGCAGGGCCCAAATCGGCATGTCCGCCTGGCCAAGCGCCTGACCTCCTGCCTCAGCCATCATGCGCCCCAGACCGCTCTGCTGGAAGCAGAAGATGAACTGGCCGGCAAAAAACGCCAGCACAATGATCGGCGCCATCGATGCGATGCTCTCGTTGAACAGCCTGGCCAGATCCTTGTCGGTGCGGACAACCTTCTGATGGATGCCATAGGTGATGCCGGGAATGAACAGCGAGAAAAACAGCAGCGGGACCACCACCACAATCCACCGTGGCATTTCCGGATTGTCACCCGCCTCGGCCACGCTTTCGCCCAGTGGACCGTGCAATGGCGCGCCTGGAATGAAGATCGCCGCCATCAATACCAGGAAGAATGCCATCGACGACCCCAGCGCGATCAAGACCCCCCGTGTTTCATGCCGGGTCACCGGGTCGGGCTGCTGATGATGCGACATGTCCGGCATCGGCTCGCCATTCACCGATGTGCGCAGGTTGGGTTCCACCAGTTTTTCACTGGTCCACCATCCCGCCAGAGTGAGGACGAAGGTGGAGGCGATCATGAAGTACCAGTTGCAGGCCGGGCTGACGCTGTAGTCGGGATCGATCACCCGTGCGCCGGTCTGGGTCAGTTCGGACAACATGGGGTCCAGACTGGTGATCATGAGGTTGGCGTTGAACCCGGCCGAAACCCCGGCGAATGCGGCCGCGATGCCTGCCAGGGGCGAGCGGCCGAACGACATGTAGACCACCGCCGCCAAGGGCGGCAGCACGATGTAGCCGGCGTCGCTGGCGATGGTGGAGAGAATGCCCACCAACACCGTCACCGGCGTCAGCAGCCGGCTCGGCAGGCGCGCCATGCTCAGGCGCAGCAGCGCGGGTATGAACCCGGTGCGCTCGGCGACGCCGATGCCGAGCATGCCGAACAGAACCACACCCAGCGGAGGGAACTCCATGAAGTGCTTGCGCATGTTCTTCAGCACCCACAGGATGCCGTCCGAGGTCAACAGGCTGTTGGCTTTGTGAATGTCTCCGGTCTCCTGCCATTGCACCACCCCTTCCACGGCATCCGCCGGACGCTTTTCAACCACCTGCCAATCGTAAACCACGGCGATGTGGCTGATCGCCAGCACCAGCAGGGTGCCGATGGCAAACAGCGTTGTCGGATCGGGAAGCCGGTTCCCCACCCTTTCGATGAGTTTGAGAAAGTGCCGCATGGCTCCGAGTTAATCAGCTGTTGTCACGGGTTGAAAGCGCCAATCGACCCGGCCTTCAAACGCCATGGTCTCATGCACCAGCTCGTGCAATCCAGGATCGTAGTCGCGCAGGGCCTCGCGGGTGACCACCGGATTGGGGGCGTCGGCCGGCGCGGGGTGTTGTCCGGCGGCGTCGAAATAGGCCAGCACCCCATGGGTCCAGTAAGCGGAAGGGCTGTGCATGGCGGCCGTGCCCGACCATTGACCGGACTCCATCGCCCGCGCATGGAGCGCGTCGACCTTTTCGGCGAAGGTCCGATCAATGCGTTCCACCCGGAGTTCATACTGCTGCAACTGCCCGGGCGGTTCCTCCTGCGGACGCTGGCCGGTGGTCTCGTAGATCGCCCGCGCCAGCACCGCCACCACCTGCTGGTCCCCGACCATCGGCTGGCGCGGGTCGGACAACACGTTCTCCTGCGCCACCACAAAGGTCATCGTCCTGTCACAGAAGTTCATCGTCCGCAGCAGCGGATCGAAGCCCTCAAGCTCGCGCCACAC
>SKLO01000260.1 GCA_007123195.1 Verrucomicrobiales bacterium
GCAGCCGGGAGTTCGTCAACGAGGCGTTCGCGGCGGCCAGGGAGCGGTTCGGGCCCAGGCGCAAGGACGGGGCGCGGCGCATGCGCGGGGCGGGCGCCCCGGCGGCGGGGCGGTTGTTCAGCGCACGGGGGTTGAGAGTGGATGTGTGAAGGGGAAGAGATCCAATAGTTGGATGCCGGGGAGGCAGGATGGGGGCGCGTTTGGCGCTTGGTGCGAAAAGCGGGGCAAGCGGAGTGCCGGCAATTTGCCAGTGCGCATCTCGCGCTCTTTTCTGCGCTCAACCTGGTCGGCCACTGTCAGGTTGCCATTGATCGAGCCGGCGCCCTCCCCATTCCTGCGATTGGGCGTCTCGACGTCCCTTGTGCCGTGGACACGGCGTCGGCGTGAATTCTCTTCATGCAGACCGCCCCGGAGGCTATACACTGCCGATCGCCCGCAGCCCGCTCGACCAGATCGGTCGCGGCCGGGTGTTCATGCCTTCCGCTCATGGACCAGAGCCAAGCCGCGATCCTGATCATCATCGCCGTCAGCGTGCTGGCGTTCCTGTGGGGACGCTGGCGCCACGACATGGTGGCTGTGGCAACGCTGCTGGCCTGCGTGGCAATCGGTTTGGTGCCGGGCGACGAGGCCTTCTCCGGGTTCGGTCACCCGGCCGTGGTTACGGTCGCCTGCGTGCTGATCCTCAGCCGCGTGCTGCAGATGTCAGGCGCGATCGACGGTCTGACCCGCGGGCTGCTGCCGCAGCATGCCGGGCCGACCATGACCATCGCGGCCCTCACCGGTTTGGGGGCGGTTTTGTCTGCATTCATGAACAACGTCGGCGCGCTGGCCCTGCTGATGCCGGTGGCGGTGCAGATTTCCAAGAAACAGAAGCTGCCGCCGGGGCGTGTGCTGATGCCGCTTGCGTTCGGATCCATCCTCGGCGGCATGACCACCCTGATCGGCACCCCGCCCAATCTGATCGTGTCCGGGTTCCGCGCCGAGACCGGCGCCGGCAGCTTCGCCATGTTCGACTTCACCCCGGTCGGTCTGGCGGTCGCTGCCGCCGGGGTGGCGTTCGTTGCCTTGGTCGGCTGGCGGCTGGTGCCCTCACGCCAGCGCCCCGGCGTGGAGGGCTTCGACATCGGTGCCTACCTGACCGAGGTCGTGATCCCCGAGGGCAGCAGGACCGTTGGCCTCCGGGTGAGCGAAATCAGTGAGGAACTCGATCAGGATGGCCAGGTGGTCGGCATGTCGCGCAACGATTTCCGTGTCAACTCACCCAACCGCGGGCGCATGCTGGAGGCCGGCGACGTCCTGATCATCGAGGCCGAGCCCGAATTGCTGCCAAGGATCCTGTCCCAGTTCGAGTTGAAGTTGCCGGCGGACGTGGCCTTGGAGCCAGCCGGGGCGACCGGGGATCAGCGCGCCGACGGGCATCCGGGTGTGGGCCACGGCCAAACGACTGACGGCGCGGGGGATGTGAGCGAAACCCTGCTGGAGCACGCCGATGCGGCCCGGGGTGAGGTGCCGGCTGGTGAAGGGCCACAGAAACCACCGCCGGAGTCGGCCGGCGCGAACGAAGCCGGCAACGGTGAGGACAGCAAGAAGGCCGGGGGCAAGAGCCGGAGGCACGGCAAGAAGGTCGACATTGGCGAGGTCATCCTGACGGAACTTGTGGTGCGGCCGGACGCCTCGCTGGTGGGTCGATCGGCGGCCGAGCTGCAACTGCGCACCCGTTTCAGCATCAATCTCCTGGCGTTGGGCCGCAAGGGGGAGGAACTGTTGCGGCGGTTGCGCTCCGTGCCGCTGCGCGCCGGCGATGTGTTGCTGATGCAGGGGCCGCCGGATGCCATCATGAGCTTTGCCCAGTCCTACGGCTGCGTGCCGCTGGCCGAGCGCGAGCTGCGGATCCCCGACCGGCGCCGGGCTTGGCTGTCGGCATTGATCATGGCGGCGGTGGTGGGCGGTGCGGCGCTCGGACTGGTGCCGGCGGCGATCTCCTTTGCCGCCGGGGTATTGGCCTGCCTGGCCCTGCGGGTGACCTCTCCGCGCACGGTTTACGATGCCATCGACTGGCCGGTGATCGTGCTGCTGGCGGCCCTGATTCCGGTGGCGGGCGCGATGGCGTCGACCGGCGCTGCCGACGTGGTGGCCGGGCTTCTGCTTGAGCACATCGCCCGGGGGCACGCGGTGATCGGTCTGGCGCTGATTCTGATGGTCAGCATGACCTTGTCCGACTTCATGAACAACGCCGCCACCGCCGCGGTCATGTGCCCGGTGGCGATCAGTGCCGCGCTCCAGCTGGACGCCCGCCCGGACCCGTTCCTGATGGCGGTGGCGATCGGCAGTTCGTGCGCGTTCCTGACCCCCATCGGTCACCAGAACAACACCCTGATCCTCGGCCCCGGCGGATTCCACTTCGGCGATTACTGGCGTCTCGGGCTGCCACTCGAGATCCTGGTGGTGGCCATCAGCGTGCCAATGCTGCTGCTGGTGTGGCCGCTGTGAGACCGAGCCGCAGGGAGCGGTCGAACTGCTGTTCAATCCCGGCTACACCCCGACGGTCGGAGATTATTTCGCCATCGCCAACTTTGGCAGCTTGGGCGGCGTGCCCGACGTCGACTTCAACCTGCCCGCCCTGCCGACCGGCATGGGTTGGACCGGCGGCCTCACGGACAGCTACGCGTTCCTGCAAATCACC
>SKLO01000301.1 GCA_007123195.1 Verrucomicrobiales bacterium
AAGTCCGCATCCCGTCCGTCGGTGAATCTATCAGCAGCGGCCTGCTGGCCCAGTGGCATCACCAGGACGGCGACCGGGTCAAGAGCGGCGACGTGCTGCTGACCCTGGAGACCGACAAGGTGTCGTCCGAGATCACTGCCGAGGGCAGTGGCGTGCTTAAAATCGAAGTGCCGGAGGGCGAGGAAGTCGAGATCGGCGCTGTGGTCGCCCGCATCGAACCCGCCGGCGACGACGACGACCATGGCGATCCGGACGAGACGACCGGGGGCAGCGACAAGGCCGAAGCGCAGGCCGGGGACGGCAAACCGGATGCCGGGGCAAGCAAGGAATCAGCCCGCGGGGACGATAGCGACGCCGACGAGCGCACCGGTGGCGACGATCAGCCGCCTTCAGGCGGGGGCGAGCGCAAAACCCCGGCACCAGCACCGGTGCTGCGCGCCGTCGAGCGCGAGGCCGACGCCAGCGATTCCGCCGCCGAGGCCGCGGCGACCGCCACCGCCGAGGCCGGTCAACGTTCCGCGGCGACCGGGGCTCCGGCCAGCCAGGGCGACCGCGTCACCCGACGCCGCATGTCGCCCCTTCGACGCAAGATTGCCGATCATCTGGTCAACGCCCAGCAGACCGCCGCCATCCTGACCACCTTCAACGAGTGCGACATGAGCGCGGTGATGGCACTGCGCAAGCAGTTGCAGGAGGACTTCGTCAGCCGCCATGGGGTCAAACTCGGTTTCATGTCGATGTTCATCAAAGCCGTGGTCGACGCGCTCAAGGCGGTGCCGCAGGTCAACGTCCAGGTCCAGGGCGACGAGATCCTGCACCAGCACTACTATGACATCGGCGTGGCGGTCGGCACCGAGCGGGGCCTGATCGTGCCGGTGGTCCGCGATTGCGACCGCAAGACCTTCGCCGAGCTCGAGCAGGAACTCGCCGACCTGGCGGTGCGCGCGCGCGAGGGCCGGATCGGCATCGATGACCTCCGGGGCGGCGTTTTCACCATTTCCAACGGCGGCGTTTACGGCTCGCTGCTCAGCACCCCGATCCTCAACCCGCCGCAGTCCGGCATCCTCGGCATGCATGCGATCCAGCCGCGCCCGGTGGCGGTCGACGGCAAGGTCGAAATCCGGCCGATGATGTATCTGGCCCTCAGCTACGATCACCGGGTGGTGGACGGCAAGGAGGCGGTCACCTTCCTGGTGCGGGTCAAGCAGTGCCTCGAAAATCCGACCCGGCTGCTGATCGGCGCCTGACCGCCTGATTCACCGCCGGTTTCTCCCGGCCGACCGGTGATTGCTGCAACAGCACGGTCCACATCGGCGTTGGCAATCCCTGCGGGCATGAGTTACCTTGCCCGTTCCAAGTGGCACCGGTGGCACGGTCGATGCTGACCGCGCCGATGTGGCGCACTTGAATGCTTGGCTATCATGGCAGAACCCCAGTTGTTCCAACACTACCTGTTCTCGCAGACGCCCGCCGGTTCGACCATCGAGCTGGCGCGCAGTCCCGAGGAGGTGGTCTGCCTTGCCTTTGATGCGGAGCGGGGCCGGTTCGTCCAGTTCCACGTGCTGGTCCACCCGGTCGATGAGCGTGGCGTATTCGAACACACCGTCGAGGCCATCCAGACGATCGACAGTCTTTCGGTGGCACGGGTGATCGAGGCCGGCTGCGATGACGACAGCTGGTACTACATCACCGAGCACATCGACGGCGAGCCGTTGGACACCTACCTCGACCGGGTGCGCCAGGTGCAGGGACCGGTGGCCGCGTGGCTGGCTCACGGCATGCTCGACGCCATCGTGCAGATCGGGCAGGCCACCGGCATGCCGCTGCGGTTTGACTTCCGTGACTTCCGCGTGATCCGCCGCGGCGACCGCCTGATCCCGGTGCTGTCCCGCTTCCCCCTGCATCTCAGCGACGATCCGGCCGGCGGCACCCGGCCGTTTCACGTATCCAAATCAGCTTTTGAACGCGACGCCCAGCCGCTGCGTGAACTTCTGCGCACCGCCTGCCGGGGGCGCGACCGCAATGCCCGCATGAAGGCCGGCTGGGTGCGCACCGTGGAACTCAGGCGCATTCTGGAATTGCTCATCGAGGGCAACCAGCGGCTGCACCTCAACGAGTTGGCCAACCTGCGCGACGACCTGCAGAAGTTCACCAGCGTCTCGCCCGAGGACGATTTTTTCTCCAACAGCGAACCGACCTCGCTGCTGGGGGCCTATATCGGGGACTCGAAGACCGCCCAGCGCCTGGTTGGGTCGGACTACCGGCTGCGGCCGATGCCGCGCCACCAGTTGCGCGCCTTCGCCTTCCCCGCTGAAGACCGCGAGTCCGGCGAGGAGGTGACCATCCAGCTGCTGCCCCCCGCTGCCCTCTGTGGTGACAAGGTGGGCGAGCGAGTGCACGAGATCGTCAGCCACTTCAATTCCAAGGACCATCCCCGTGTGGTGAGGGTGGTTTGTTTCAACGACTCCGATCCGGACGGCGTCTGGTATGCCGAGACCGTGCCGCCAGGCGTGACGCTCGACCGCTTGCTGCTGGAACACGGCAAGCTGGCGCCCGACCATGTCCACGAGATCCTGGTCAAGCTTCAACTCGCCCTTCGCGAGGCCCAGACGGCGGGCGTCAAAGTGCCGCCAATAACAATGCAGGACATTTACGTGGCACCGCCGCTGGATCTCGAGGATC
>SKLO01000638.1 GCA_007123195.1 Verrucomicrobiales bacterium
ACCAGCTCGGGGTCGGCCTCCACGCCTATGGATTCACCGACGGCGTATGGGGCCTGCTGTTCGGCTTCTGGTACACACAGCTTGCCTTTCTCCTCGTCGCCATGGGCCTGTGGGTGTTCGGGGATCGCAAGAGCGACAAGGCCCCCGGCGACGACGCCGGCGGTCCCGGCTCGCCCGGCCGCCAGCAGAAGAAGGCAAAAACAGGCCCCAAACGCCAGCGCGAGCTGGCCGTGCGCTGAACCGATGCACGCTCATCCTGGCCACGGGAGGTAAAGCATCGCCGCTGCCGGCGCTTTTGTGCCAGGCGAGCCGCTGTCCCGTGGCGCGCCGCCTTCGCACCCGCGATGGTGTGAGGTGCGCACGGCGGCGGATCATTCCAGCAGTGCTTCATTGGCAGCGGCCAACGGGCCCGGGAAGGAACAGGGCATGAGATCCATGACCAGCGATTCAACCCCACCGGGGCGACCTTGCCGATCATGACCCGTCCAGCCGGATCCCCTCGCAGGCCTTGCCGGAATCCAGCCTTCAAGGGATCTGGTCCGTCAGTTTCCGGTGGACAAGGAGGAGTCCATCCCGGATCCTGTGGCCGTAAATACATTGTGCCTGCAGCCGTCGGTTCGCGGGGCCGATTGACTGCGCCATGAGATTCCCCACCCGTTCCACGCTGCCGACCTCGTCCCAACGGCCGAGCCGCCAACCTCGTGCCACCGATCGCGCCGTGGCGCTGGTCACCGTGCTCGGCATTCTGGCGGTCATGACGGTTTTGATCATGGCCATGTTCACCATGGCCCAGACCGAGCAGCAGGGCGCCCGCGCCTACGAGGCCACCCAGCGCAACCGCCTGCTCGCCGACATGGCCGTCAATACGGTTGTCAACCAAATCCGCAGCGCCACTCGGACCCCGGGCATGGCCTGGGCCTCCCAGCCAGGTGCCATTCGAAGGTATGACCAAAGCGGCAATTTTCACTCCGGCTACAAACTCTACTCCTCCCCCGACATGCTGGTGGAGGGGGGCGACGAAAGCGCCTTCTCCGCCGATGCCCCGCCCAGCGACTGGAACAGCGACGCCAACCGGGCACGCTACGTCGATCTCAACAGCCCCGTGTTTCGGGCCGAAATCGGCTCCGGCGAAATCCACTTCCCCATCGTCGACCCCCGCGCCGTCGGCCAGATCGAGGGGTTTGACTTTGACGCCAGCGCCGTCAGCGGTGCCAGCAACAGCGGCGACAGCCTGAACTCCCGCCTGCCCATGCCGGTGCAGTGGCTCTACGTGCTCGAAGACGGCACCATGGGCTCCCTCAATGCCGCCGGCCGATTCGAAGGCCGCCGCGGCGGTGAGGCCGTCAGCGCCAGTCGCGAAAATCCCATCATCGGCCGCATGGCGTTCTGGACCGACGACGAATCCGCCAAGGTCAACATCAACACCGCCAGCGAACCCACCTTCTGGGACAGCCCGCGCAGTGAAGGCGATGACCGCAGATTCGCCAACTACCAACCGGTCTACCGCGAGTTCCAGCGCTACCCCGGTCACCCCGCCACCACCGCGCTGAGCCCGGTTTTGTTCGGCAGTCAGGGCCTCGGACCCAGTGCCAAGGAGAGCCTCTACGAATTGCTGCCCAGGGTCGGGCCCGGCGGCTCCAGCGCCGCCACCGTTTCCTGGGTCGACAGCAGCCAGGCTTTCACCAGCATCGCCCTGCGCCAGGACCGGCTCTACTCCACCGCGGATGAATTCCTGTTCTCGCCGCAGGAGCGCGTCGTGGCCCCCCTCGTCCTTGATCTGCTGGGGAGCGGCAACGCCAGCCAGGTGGCCTCGGGATTGTCCCGCCGGCAGTTCTTCCTCACCGCCGCCAGTCGTGCGCCCGAACTCAACCTCTTCAACCTGCCACGCATTGCGGTCTGGCCCATCGCGGATGAGTCGCGCCCCAACAGCCACTCACGCACCACCTTTGACGAGATGATCCGCTTCGCCGCAAGGATCGGCATCGGCGATCCTGACGGGCGCTACCCGAACCACGTCAACCCCTCCACCGCCGAGCGCAACGACTATGTGTTCCGCCGCAAGGACGAGGACATGGGCTACGGCGACTTCACCGAGATCCGGCGCAACCAGGAACTTTACCGCTACCTGCAGGAACTGACAAGACGAGACATCCCCGGCTTCGGCGGCAACTTCCTCGCCAAATACGGCGCCAACCGCGATCAGATCATCACCCAGATCTACGACTACATCCGCTGCATCAACCTGTATGACGACAGCCTCCAGCACTCGGGTGCCGGGCAGGGCGCCCCCAGCAACACCCACCGCGAATTCACCGACAGCCGCGGCGCGCGCGGCTTCGGCAAGGTCACTCCCACCGTCATCCCCGACGGCGCCCCGACCGGGGCCGGCACCATGGGTTTTGGCCGCTTTTTCACCATTTCCGAAGTCGCCCTGCACTTCATCTGCAATGCCGATGCCGGTCCCAATGGTGCCCGCACCGGCGGCAGATTCGCCACCTGGGATCCGCAGGACAAACCGGGCCCGATCACCTACTACAGCAACTTCCCGCCCCTCAGCCAGGCCTCGCTCAATGCCCGCAGCCACTACGATGCGATCGGGGGCACGCCTGGCAACGACCCGAATCATCCCGGCTACAACCCGGCCAACTGGAACTGGGCGCTCGACCGCGATGAACCCTTGC
>SKLO01000043.1 GCA_007123195.1 Verrucomicrobiales bacterium
GGGGGGACGCGGCAGACTTGCCGAGCCTTGGTTCGCGACCTAAGGTGCGGTCAGTTGGAAGGACCAATCCTGGAATGGCGTCATGCTGCACCTGCCCACCCTGATCGAAGCCAAACGCGACGGCGAGGAACTCCCGCCGGACCAGATTCGCGAGCTGATCGCGGCCTTCACCCGCGACGAAGTAGCCGATTACCAGATGAGCGCGCTGGCGATGGCGGTGTATTTCCGCGGCATGAGCGATGCCGAGACCGCCGCGTTGACCGGGGCCATGCTCGACAGCGGCGACCGCCTGCATTGGCCCGAGGGCACGCCGGTGAAGGTCGACAAGCACTCGACCGGGGGCATCGGCGACAAGGTGTCGCTGGTGCTGGCGCCGTTGCTGGCCTGCACCGGTCACTGGGTGCCGATGATCTCCGGGCGCGGCCTTGGTATCACCGGCGGCACCTTGGACAAGCTGGAATCGATCCCCGGCTACCGCACCGATCTGGCTGCCGGCGAGATCCTCGCCACCCTGCAAACGGCAGGGGCCGTGATCACCGGCCAGACCGAGAGCCTGTGCCCGGCCGACAAGCGACTCTACGCGTTGCGCGACGTCACCGGCACGGTGCCGTCGCGGCCGTTGATCGTGGCCAGCATCATGAGCAAAAAGATGGCGGAATCGCTCGACCGGCTGGTGCTGGACGTGAAGTTCGGCAGCGGCGCCTTCATGCGCGACGAGGAGCAGGCGCGGCTGCTGGCCGCCGCCATGGTCGGGGTGGGGGAGCGGCTCGGGGTGCGCACCAGCGCGGTGCTGACGCCGATGGACCAGCCGCTGGGCGAGGCGGTGGGCAATGCGCTCGAAGTGGTGGAAAGCGTGGCCGCCCTGCAGGGGCGCGGCCCGGCCGATCTGGTCGAACTGACGCTCGACCTGGCGGCGGCGGTGGCCGACTGCCCGCGCGAGACCCTCGCCGGCTGCCTGCGCGACGGCCGCGCCTGGGAGGCGTTCTGCCGGATGGTCGGGGCCCAAGGGGGCGATGTCGGGGCGTTGGAAACCCTGGCCGAGCGGCATCGGGCGCCGTTTGTCGCCGACCTCAAGGCCGATCGCTCAGGCCGCCTGGTGAGGCTGGATGCCGGGCTCATCGGGCGCACCTGCGTGCAGCTCGGGGGCGGACGCCGGCGCGCCGGCGATGCGATTGATTACCGGGTCGGCATGGACCGCATCGTCAAGACCGGGACCGAGGTGTGTGCGGGCGACTCGCTGCTGCGGGTTCACGCCGCCACGCCCGGCCAACTGGCCGAGGCGGTCGGGGCGCTGGGTGCGGCGGCGGGCATTGAGTGACAACGTCATCCGTGGCCTGCTGCGCCGGGCGGAATTCCCGCTCCTTGGAGCCAATGTCAGGGTCACCAGCGGACACTTTGACCGGCCCGAGCCTTTCACGGTGCTGGAAACCGGCGGCGGCGTCCGCCTCGCGGTGGTGGGCATCACCTCAGGCGGCTTTGGCGACCGGCCCGGCATCGAACCCGGCCCGCTCGACGAGGCGATCGAGAGCCACCTGCCGCTGGCTGAAGGACACGACGTGCTGTTGTTGCTGTCGCATGCCGGGGCGCCGAGGGATTTTGCGCTGGCGGTGCGGTTTGGCGCCCTGGACGTGATCGTCGGTGGCCACAGCCACACCCATCTCAATAGGCCTTGGCAAAGATGACCCGGCGGCTGGAGGGCTTGCCGGTGAGGAAGCAGGTTCCCTCGCCGGCAAAGCGGTCGTCGTCGGGGATGCAGCGCACGGTGACCTTGAGGTCCTTCTGCAGCTTCTCCTCGTCGGCGGCGGTTCCCGCCCAGTGGCAGGCGGCAAATCCGCCGTGGATCCCGGGCTTGTCCTTGTTGGCCGGGGTGAAGAAGGATTCGAAGTCGGCCATCGAATCGATTTCCACCAGGTGCTGTTCGCGCAGCTCCAGCGCGCGCTGCCAGAGCGAGTGCTGGATCTGTCCGAGCCGGTCGGGGAACTCGCGGATGAATTCCTCCTTGTCGATGAATTCCTTGTCGCGCGGGCCGCGGTCGCGACGGGTGACCGCCACCTTGCGGCTGGTGATGTCGCGCGGGCCGATCTCGATCCGCAGCGGCACGCCCTTCTTGATCCAGTCCCAGTTCTTGGTGCCGCCGTTGAGGTCGCGGGTGTCCACCTTGACCCGGGCGGGCTCGCCGTGGAAGGGCACGTGGCGCAGGGTTTCGGCCAGCGCCTCGCAGGCGTCCATGACCGCGGCGCGGGAATCGTCCCTGGGCGTGACCGGAATGATGACCGCGTGCAGCGGGCTGACGCGCGGCGGCATGATGGCGCCGTCGTCGTCGCCGTGAGCCATGATGGCGGTGCCGATGAGGCGGGTGCTGACGCCCCAGCTGGTGGTCCATGCGTGCTCGAGGGCGCCGTCGCGGCCGGTGAACTGGATCCCGGCGGCCCTGGAGAAATTCTGGCCGAGGAAGTGCGAGGTGCCGGCCTGGATGGCCTTGCGATCCTGCACCATGGCCTCGACGGTGAACGTGTTGAGCGCGCCGGGAAAGCGTTCGCGCTCGGTTTTCTCGCCGGCGAACACGGGGATCGCCAGGTGTTCCTCGAGGAAGCGCCGGTAGACCTCGTGCATCTGTCTGGTTTCCGCCATCGCCTCGTCGGCGGTCTCGTGGGCGGTGTGGCCCTCCTGCCAGA
>SKLO01000222.1 GCA_007123195.1 Verrucomicrobiales bacterium
AGTGGTCGCGCCAGATCGCCGCCAGCTGGATGCTGAGCCGCCCGGTGGCACCGCAGCCGGTGAAAAACAGCCGGCCACCAGCCCGCAGGGCGGTCGCCATGGTGCGCGCGATCGCCACCGGCTGCGGACCCTCGGCCCAGCGGCGGTAGGTCGCGATCACGTCGGCATCGACGTCCAGCAGGCGGGAGATCGCCTCCGGCAAGTCCTCGTCCGCGATGGCGCTCAGGTCCCGGGTCAACGGGTGCGGCGACTCGGTCACCAGATCGCCGAGCCGGAATTGGTCGCTGCGACGGAGAAACTCGGCGGCTTGAACCGCGGCTTCGGGATCGGCTGTCATGGTTGCAGCCACATCGGCGGGGTGTCGGAGGTGCCGGCCGGCGAGACGGGGTGCCGGAAACAGTCCGCCAGCGGGCCGACGGCCTTCCTAGGCCGGGCAGTGCCGCCTGCAATCAAGCCGGGTGCTCGCCGCCAGTCGCGATGAAGCTCGGCCGCCCGGCGGTGGCGCGACGCAACGAGGCGAAGACCAGGGCGCACCGCCAGCAACCAATCCGGCCAGAACCAAAGCAGGAGAGGGAGTTGCATGGCGGCATGGATAGCCGATTCCGCCGTACATCGCCAGCGGAATGCCGGCTTGAACCGGATGGGCGCGAAGTTCGGGGGACCTGATTGGTTGCCCAAAAACGCCGAGCCTGAGGCCTGCAAGGGGACAATCTCCGTGCAGACTTGCCATCGTCGTCAGCCGGCACATCGATTAAGGTTCAGGTTGCATTTTGCTCCCATAAGTGGCAAAATGCTCCAAAGCACCACTCATGGCCTCCACCGCAATTAAAGTATCTGACTCGCTCGCCAGCGAAGCACGCGCCGCCGCTGCGGATTCCGACCGCTCCCTCACCGGGCAGATCGAACACTGGGCCCGCATCGGCAAGGCTGTCGAACCGATGTTTACCGCCCCGGTCATTGGCTCCCTCAAAAAATGCGGCGGTGATCTCGCTGCCATTGAGGAGGAGCAGGAGCGCGCCCTCGTGCTTGAGGCCCTCGGCCGCCTCCGGGAATCACCGCGCTTCGAAAAATTCGCAGCCGTAGTGCGGGAATCAGTCGGTCCACTTTACGAAGCCGATCCCCACCGGCCGGAAGGCATCGTCCAGGTTCACGCCGACGGCACCCGCATCCCGGGGCGGTTCGTGAACCGGGTTTTTGAGCGCAAGGATCCACCGAACAGCGACCGCTGAATCGAGGGCCGGCAAAAAACAGCCTCACTCCCCTTGCACCCATGTGTAATATATGGTTAATTTGCATTAAATGCAGTCTTCCCTTCCCGTGCTTGTCCTCCTCGCCGGCCCGAATGGCGCCGGCAAGACTTCATTCTACGAATGGCATCTACAGCGCCTGGGCCTACCTTTCGTCAATGCCGATCTGATCGCACGGGAGGTTTTCGGAAATCAGAGGCCGGAGACCGCGGTCGAAGCCGCCAAGATCGCAGAGGATCGAAGGCAGCGCATGGTCGCGGAAAAGCGCTCCTTCATTTTCGAGACCGTGCTGTCAGACCCGGTCGGAGCCAAGGTGCAGTTCTGTGCACGCGCCCGCGACGCCGGCTATTTCGTGGATGCCCATTTCATCGGCTTGGCCAGCGCTGCCCTCAGCCAGGCCCGCGTCATTCATCGGGTGGCCAATGGCGGACATGACGTGCCGGACGAGAAGATCGTCTCCCGCTTCGACCGAGTGCTGGCCAATCTGAGGCGCCTCATCCCTGTGGCGAACCGGCTTGCCATCTATGACAACTCGGAAATCGACCGCCCGCATCGCCCCATAGCCTTGTTTGAGAACGGGGTCCTTCGCGAACTCTCCGCCGAAATTCCGGCCTGGCTCGACCATTTTGACCTTCCCTCCCGCGTCACCCCTCCCTCCCGCGCCACCCCTGAAACCACCCGCCACGCCTGATCACGCCATGACCGCCCGCAAGCTCAACCAGAGGGAGACCCTTGCGCTCCTTGACGTCCTCATCCAAGCGGCCCCTGCCGACGGCAGGGCCGCCTCGGCGACCTTCCAACTCCGGCTCCAAGCCTTGCGCGAACTCATCGCCAGCCTGGAACACGCCGAGCCAACGCTGGCCGACATACACACCGGGCTGTTCCCAGGGCTCACGACCGCCTCGCGCCGCACCACCTTGTCCACCTTCCGCAGCGAAGTTGCCGCTGCCGCCGAGGCCCTCGGCCACCGTTTCGCTCTGGTCCAGCCTCCCGTGCGGGGAAAGGCCTCCTCACGGATCGTGCTCCACTTTGAGGGCATTCCCCTGCCAACCCGTCCCGGCATCAACGAGGCCACCCGCTCTGCGCTCGCCGGCGAGGGGCGCCAGACCCGGATTGATGCCCCCGTCGCATTTTTTAGCGGCGACACCTACCGGCGCCTGGTCGAGTTGTTCTCCGATCCCCACAACCCGGCCCGCCTTCCAGTCCGCTTCTTCCTTTCCTACGCCCACAAGGACGATGCCCTCACGGCGAAACTCCTTGAGCGTCTCCGCGACGAACTCGCAATCTCCAGCCGGTTCGAATTCCGCATCTGGCAGGACAAGGACATTCTCGTCGGCAGCGAATGGCATCGCGACATCAGGAAGGCCCTCGCCGAATGCGACCTCTGCCTGTCCCTGCTCAGCCCAGCGTTTCTCGCCAG
>SKLO01000208.1 GCA_007123195.1 Verrucomicrobiales bacterium
AACCATTGCTTTGATCACAACACAAGCGAGTCGGCACTTGACGCCGACCGCCTCCACCCGCCACCTTGACGTCATGCATGCCACGCCCCCGCGCCTGCCACGCTCTCGCCAGCATCCCCCGCACCCGTGCGCGCCGGGTACCGAACCACCGCCTCCCGCTTCGCCGTGCGGCTTCGCGTTGACGTTGACTCTAGCACTGGCCATGGCGACCGGGGCCGCGGTCGTCGGCACTGCGGTCGCCGCCGACAGCACCGACTCACGCTGGAGCGAGCCCCGCCAGGTCAACGGCCATCACCCGTTCCGCTCCGGCGGCCCGGTTGAGACCTGGCCGGAGCGCGCCGACGCCATCCGCGAGCGCATCCAGATCGGCTCCGGCCTGTGGCCGCTGCCGGAGCGCACGCCGCTCAACGCGGTCATCCATGGCAAGGTCGAGATGGACGGTTACACGGTGGAAAAGGTGCGCTTCGAGTCGTTCCCGGGCCACTACGTCACCGGCAACCTCTACCGCCCGACCGGACCGCCCCCTCGCGGCGGCAGCGGCCATCCGCTGGTGCTGTCCCCCCACGGCCACTGGAGCAACGGCCGGTTTCACGACGCCGGCATCGGCCGCGCCCGACGCGACATCGCCATCGGTGCCGAGCGCTTCGTCAACGCCGCGCTCAACGCCCAGCAGGCGCGCGCGGTGCAGCTGGCCCGCATGGGTTGCCTCGTGCTCCACTACGACATGCCCGGCTACGCCGACTCGATCCAGTTCCCCAGCCACCGCGACGGCCCGCGCGAGGGTCTCGACGGACGTGAACCCGGCAGCTGGGGCCTCGAGGGCTTCAGCGCCGCGGCCTGGCTGCAAAGCCGCTTCGGCCTGCAAACCTGGAACAGCGTCAGGGCGCTGGACTTCATGCTGGAATTGGAAGGCGGCGATCCGGACCGGGTGCTGGTCACCGGCGGCAGCGGCGGCGCCACCCAGACCATGATCCTGGCCGCCATCGACGAGCGCGTCACCGCCCTGTTCCCCGCCGTCATGGTCTCCACCGACATGCAGGGCGGCTGCACCTGCGAGAACACCTTCTTCCTGCGCATTGAACAAGGCAACATCGACATCGCCGCCGCCGCCGCCCCACGCCCCCAGGGGCTCACCGCCGCCGACGACTGGACCCGCGAACTGCGCACCAGCGGCTACCCCGACCTGCGCGGCCTCTACGACGGGCTCGACGCCGGCGGCAGCTTCGAAGCTCACTTCGACACCCACTTCGGCCACAATTTCAACCACGTCTCGCGCACCCACCTGTATGGTTTTGTCAGCCGCCACTTCGGCCTCGGGCTCGAGGAACCGGTGCTGGAGGAGGACTTCGAATTGCTGACCGCGGACCAGCTGACGGTCTGGAGCGCCAACGGCCACCAGGCCGACCACGCGCGCCCCGCCGGCGACGAGGTCGGCGAGCCCCACGAGCGCGAACTGTGCCGCTGGTGGATGGAGGACGCCCGCCGGCAGCTGGAACCACTGCTGGAACCGGCCGGCGCCGCCGAGGCCGAGGAGGCCGACCGCCTCATCGGCGGAGCGTGGCGGCGCATCATCGACCGCGCGCTGCCGGCGGCCGACGACCTGGAGTTCGAACTCACCGCCAAGAGCGAGCACGACCACGTCATCCACATGAGCGGGGTGCTGCAGCTCAAACCGCACGGCGAACAGGTGCCCCTGACCATCCACCACCCCCAACCCTGGAACGGGCGGGTGGTGGTGCTGACGTCGCCGGACGGCGCGGCGGCACTGACGGAACCAGAGACGGAAGCGGCGGTGGCCGGATGGCTGGCCGACGGCGCCGCCGTGGTGGTGCCCGAACTGTTCGCCACCGCCAGCGCCCTGCCAGAGGAACAAACCGACCTCAACCCGATGGCCGGCGCCCAGTATCCCGGCAACACCGAGCGCCCGGAAGACCGCTGGCGGTTGTCGCCGGTCTATTACTACGGCTACAACCACAGCCGCTTCAGCCAGCGGGTCCACGACCTGCTTACCGTGACCGCCTTCGTGCGCACCCATCCGGAGTGGGAGGTTGAACACGTCACGCTGGTCGGATTGCCCGGCGCCGGCCACTGGTGCGCGGCCGCCCGCGTGGTCGCCGGGGCGGACATCGACCACGCGATGATCGATCCGGCCGGGTTCTCGTTCGCCGGGGTCGAGTCGTTCGAGCACGCCGACTTCCTGCCCGGGGCGGTGAAATACGGCGACCTGCCGGCGCTGCTGGCGTTGTCGGCACCGCATCCCCTGACCCTGATGGGCGAACACCAGGAACTGCTCGACCGCCTGACCAAATTCTTCACCGCCCGCGCCGCGGCCGAGGCCCTGCGGCACCAGGACGGACTCGCTCCGTAAGCCGCCGCCCGGCCCGGCTCCATCTGCCAGAACCACCACCGGAGAATGGAAAATCAGGGATTGGCAGGTTGGAGATCAAATACTGATGGTGAACCCCTTGGCGATCCTGGTCGGCTCACCCGCAAAGGGACCGTGGAACTGCTCCTAACCCATCCATCATTCGCGCCCGGTCATTCGTGGTTTCCTCCCCTTTTGGACCGGCGCCGCCTCAAGGCGAGGGCACCGGGATCGGCGCGAGTTCAAACCGCCGCCACTGACCGGCCGGACCCGGGATGGCAATGATGCGCACCGCG
>SKLO01000329.1 GCA_007123195.1 Verrucomicrobiales bacterium
GGCGGCGGCCGGCGCGCACCTGTTGGGCGACGACCGGCGCGCCAGCGAGTGGCTGGGGCTGGCACTCGGCCACCAACCCGAGCCTGCGGCGGGCAGCGACCTGGCCTTGGCGCGGTTGTGGCTGGCCGGGCGGCCGGGGTTCGGGACCGCCGCCGCTGCCGATCCGGGCGGGACCGATGATGAATTGGCCCGGCAACTGGAACGATTGCCGTCGCCATCGACCGGCGAAGCGCCGCGGACGGCGTGGTGGCGACTGGCTGCCCTGGAGGAGTTGACCGCGGGGCAAACCGGATCCGGCGAAGCGGCGGTCGCTGCCATGCTCGACGAGGGGACGGTGCACTGGCGCGCGCGACTGGCGCTGTTCGGGCTGCTGGACGCCGTGCTGTTGCTGTCAGGGCTGCTGTTGTTGCCGTTGGTGTGGCGGGTGTGGGCCGGACGTGGGCGCCCGCCGCAGGTGGACGCGCGGGCGCAGCGGCGCTTTCTTCATTCCCGGGTGGTCGACGCGTGGGGCGTGGCCGGCATGTGGGGTTGGTTTGTGTGGATCAGCCTGATGGCGCTGGCGGTGTCGCTGCTGGCCGCCGGGCTGGGCCTGCTGCCGGCGGAGTCGGCGACGGCCTGGATCCTGCTGTGGCAGGTCGCCACGCTGCTGCTGACCCTGTGGGCGTTCCGGCTGGCCAACGGGCCGGGGCTGCGGCTGGTCGGCCTGTGGCCGCCGCCTGGTGTCCGCCGCGGCGGGCTCGTGCGCGGCGCGGCAATGGTCTTGTCAGGATGGCTGGTGCTCATGCTGCTGCACCTGGGGCATGCCGCGGTCGATCCCTCGATCACCCTTGCCAAGCTGCACGACATCTACCATGACGAGGCCATGATCCACGGTGCTGGCGGTCTCGGGCTGCCGCTGGCCGATCTGTTGAGCGCGGTGGTGCTGGCCGCGGTGATGGAGGAGGTGCTGCACCGCGGGATCATTTACCGCGTGCTGCGCCAACGGTTCGGTCTCGTCGCCGGGTTGCTGGCGTCCAGCGCCCTGTTCTCGGTGCTGCATTTCTACTCGATGTTCGGCCTGGTCAGCGTGTTCCTGTCCGGGCTGGTATTCGCCTGGGTCTACGAGCGCACCCGGTCGCTGTGGCCGCCGATCCTCCTGCACGCCCTGCTCAACTGGACCATCACCACCCAGATGTGGGTGTTGTGGGGGGCGGGCGACCTGTGAACCTGCGCAACTTGCAAGCCTGCTGAAATGAACCGAAGAACCTTCATCACCACCACGGCCGCCGCCTCGATGGCGACCGCACTCAGCCCGTCCGCCGCCGCCGCCCGCCGCCCGCGGGTGCTGCTGCGCAACGGCTGGCAAAGCCAGAACATCGGCGACATCGCCCACTACGTCGGCATGATGGAGCTGTTCAGGCGCCACGACATCGAGGCCGACGTGCGGTTCTGGACCAGCAACATGGACCACGGCGCCGACGACCTGTTCCGCAAGTATTTTCCCGACGTGCCGTTCTTCTCCGGCGGCGACCAGGTGGCTCAGGCCTTCGAGGAATGTGACTTCCTGCTGCACGGCTCCGGATCCGGCTTTGTCGCCCACGGCGACACGCGCCGTTGGCACGAGCAGACCGGCAAGCCGTTCGGTGTCATGGGCATCTCCCTGACCGGCATCAACGAGTCAATCATCGACACCCTCAACCAGGCTGATTTCGTCTACTTCCGCGACGGTGTCTCGGCCGCTCGCGCGGAGGAACACGGGGTCACCACCGCCGTCCGCGGCTGGGGGCCCGACACCGCGTTTGGCGTGGTGGAAACCCGTGACGACGACCGCGCCGAGGCGTTCCTGGCCGAGCACGATCTGGAGGAGGGGCGGTTCATGTGCGTCATCCCCCGCTTCCGCTGGACGCCGTTCTGGGAGGTCTACGAGGGCCGCGAGTTCGATGCCGGGCGCCATGCCCGCAACGAGGAACGCAAGGATCCGGACCACGCGCCCCACCGCGAGGCCATCATCTCGATCGTGCGCGAGACCGGCATGAAGGTGCTGGTGACGCACGAGGACCAGACCCAGATCCAGCTCGGGCGGGAGGTGCTGTATGAACCGCTGCCGGATGACGTGCGGCAACACGTGGTCTGGCGCGACCACTTCTGGCTGCCCGACGAGGCCCTCGCCGTCTACCGGCGCAGCGCCGGCCTGTTCGGCAACGAGATGCACAGCCCGATCATGTGCATCGCCAACGGCATCCCGGCTGTGGTCGGCCGTTGGGACGAGCAGACCGACAAGGGCTTCATGTGGCGTGACATTGGATTGGAGGACTGGTTGTTCACCATGGACGACGAGGAACGGGTCGGTCAATTGCCGGCCACCGTGCTCGCCATCGCTTCGGACCCGCAAGCTGCCGCCGCCAAGGCCGCCGAAGCGCGCGCCAAGGTGCTTGAGCGGCAGCGGCACCAGTTCACCACCCTGGCCGAATCCCTGCGGGCTGCGGTCGCCGGTTGAATTGTCTTCAATTCGACCGGGGTGCGGGACGCTCGTTCCCTGCGCCTGCTTCCTTCACGCCTCCTTTGACTCCGTGCGAATGGAACGCCGGGCGTGGTCTCGCGACCGGCCCGTTCGCATCACGCCCAGGAGGTCGAATTGCGCCAATTCAACCTACGGGGCTGCCGCCATTGGCA
>SKLO01000564.1 GCA_007123195.1 Verrucomicrobiales bacterium
CGAGCGCGACGAACATGCTGGTGAGATCGTTGGCCGACGCCATCCACATCAGGCCGGCGCAGACGAACAGGGGGATGCAGTAGAACTCGCCGAGGCCGGCCTCGCCCTTGACCTCGCCGAGGTAGGAGCTGATGACGGTGCGGTATTCGACTGCCATCACCAGCACCAGCATGGTGGTGACGAGCACCAGGCCCTTGTAGAACATCGCCAGGCTGTCGGCGCTGTAGAAGCGCCAGAAGCCGGTGCCGGCGGCCTCGGCCGGGGGACCCTGGGCGACGAACAGCAGGCCGAACACCACCGCCAGCCCGAGCCCGCCGATGGCGGCGATGAGGGTTTTCTTGAGGGCGGGTGCGAAGGCATCGAGCAGGAGCAACACCAGCCCCAGGGCGACGACGATGATCTCCAGGTAGTAAGCGGGCATGAAGGAAAAGTGGTGGGCGAAAACGGGTGCGAAGGTGGTGGGCGGGGGGACGGATCAGGGGCAGCAGGCGCGGATGGCGGCGACGGTGGCCTCGACGGCGCCGTCGGGGCCGGCGTCGAGCAATTGCAGCAGCAGGCCGGGGGCGACGCCGGCGACCAACAGCGCCAGCACCAGCAGCACGGCCGGCACGCGCTGGCGCAGGTCGAGATCGGTCAGCGGCGCCGGGCCGCCGGGTTCGCCGAGGAACACGGCGCGGTAGGCGCGCAGCATGTAGACCGCGGAGATGACCACGCCCCAGACCGCGACCATGGCGGCGATCTGCAGCGCGCCGACGCCGGAGCCGGCGCGCATTTCGTCGAAGGCGCCGAAGAACACCAGCACCTCGCCGGCGAAATTGCCGAAGCCGGGCAGGCCGATGGAGGCGAAGGCGGCGATGCCGAACAGCAGAGTCATGACCGGCACGGTTTTGGCCAGGCCGCCGAGCTTGTCGAAGTCGGTGTGGCCGATCTCGCGGCGCATTTTGCCGCAGAGCAGGAACAGCAGGGCGATCGAGGCGCCGTGGGCGAACATGAGCATGATGGCGCCCTGGCGGCCGATCTCGCTGCCGCCGGCGAGGCCGAGGAACAGGTAGCCCATGTGCATGACGCTGGAGTAGGCGACCATGTATTCGAGCCGCCGCTGGGCAATGGTGGCGAGGCCCATGATGAGGATGTTGCCGAGCAGCAGCAGCAGGGTGAGGTTGAGGATCCAATCGACCGCGGCGCCCTCCGGCAGGATGGGTTGGGCGACGCGGATGAGGCCGTAGATGCCGAATTTCTTGAGCACGCCGGCGTGCAGCATGGCGACCGGGGTGGGGGCGGCGGCGTAGGCGGGCGCGGCCCAGGAGTGGAGCGGAAACAGCGATACCAGGGCGCCGAACCCGAGCAGCAGGGTGAGGTAGATCCAGGCCTGGGCCGGGGCGCCGCCCTCGGCGGCGGCGGCGCGTTGCTGCAGTTCGACGATGCTGAAGGTCAGCCCGCCATCGCCGTGGTGGAGCACCAGCGCGGCGAGGCCGGCCAGCACCACCAGGCTGGCGGCGCCGAGGTAGATGGTGATCTTCCAGGCGGCGGCGCGTTTTTCACCAAAACCGTAGATGCCGATCAGCAGGAAGGTCGGCACCAGCGCCAGTTCGTGGAAGGCGTAGAAGAAGAACAGGTCGGTGGAGACGAAGGCGCCGGCGGCGCCGGCGGCGATCAGCAGGCAGCCGCCGTAGTAGCCGCCGGTCTGGGACACCGGGCTGGTCCAGGCGGCGCAGAACGCGACCAGGGCGGTGAGCAGCAGCAGGATCATGGTCAGGCCGTCGGCGCCGACCGCGTAGCTCCAGGCCGGCGACTCGGCGATGAGCCGGTCGGCGACGAACGCGAAGCCGGCGTCATCGCGCGGCGCCTCGGGGAACAGGGCCAGGGCAACCCCGGTCAGCAGCAGCATGAGGCCGGAGCCGGTGAGCGCGCTGAGGCGGGCCGGCATCCCGGCGAACGCGGCGATGGCGGCCAGGATGGGCAGGAGAACGATGAAGTCGAGGATGCTCACGAGTCAGGGCGGTGGAACGGTTGCGTGCCGACCCGGGGTCGGCGGGCAAGGGCCGCGGGTCAGCGGGCGAACACGGCGATGTAAAGGATGAGAATGAGGCCGAAGCCGAACATGAAGGCGTAGGCCTGGACGTTGCCGGAGACCATGCGGCGGAACAGGCCGCCGGTGGCGGCGGTGAGGGCGGCCGAGCCGCGCACCAGCAGGCCGTCGATCAGCAGGCGGTCGAGCGCGTTGACCACCCAGGCGACGCCGTCCTGGAACACCCGCACCAGGATTTGGTAGAATTCGTCGACGTAGAACTTGTTCTCGAACAGGCGGATGCGCAGGGGTTCCTCGGTGCGGCCGAAGTAGAGTTTCCAGCCGAGCGCCAGGCCGGCGGCGAGGGCGGCGATGGACAGCACGGTGACCAGCAGCGAGTGCGGCAGGTCGGGGATCTGGGCTTCGAGGCCGCGGGCGATGAAGGCGAAGCCGGCCAGCAGTGAGAACACCGCCAGGATGGCCAGCGGCACCCACATGACCGGTTCGACCTCCGAGGCCTTTTTCGAGTGAACGTCGCGGGGTTTGCCGAGGAAGGCGACGATGAACAGGCGGCCCATGTAGAACGAGGTCATGACCGCGACCAGCACGGCGACTACGAACAGGGTGATGTTCTCTGCCAGGGCGGCCTCGAGGATGGCCTCCTTGCTCCAGAAACCGCTGGTCAGCGGCAGGGCCACCAGCGCCGCGGTGCCGATGGCGAAGGTCCAACCGGTGATCGGCATCCTTTTCAGCAGGCCGCCCATGCGCCAGATGTTCTGCTCGTGATGGCAGGCGTGGATGACGGCGCCGGCGCCGAGGAACAGCAGGGCCTTGAAGAAGGCATGGGTGTAGAGGTGGAACATGGCGGCGGCGCTGGCGAGCAGGCCGACGGCCATGACCATGAACCCGAGCTGGGACAGGGTGGAGTAGGCCAGGATGCGCTTGATGTCGTTCTGCTGGGTGGCCATCAGGGCGGCCATCAGGGCGGTGAGGCCGCCGACCCAGGCGATGACGGTGGCGGCGGCGGCGGACTCGGCGATGAGGAAGTCAATGCGCACCAGCATGAAGACGCCGGCGGCGACCATGGTGGCGGCGTGGATCAGGGCGGACACCGGGGTGGGGCCCTCCATGGCGTCGGGCAGCCAGACATGCAGGGGCAGCTGGGCCGACTTGCCGACGGCGCCGCAGAACAGGCACAGGGTGGCGGCGGTGACCAGGCCCGAGGCGGCCTCGCCGAGGCCGGGCAGGGCGGCGGCAATGCCGTCGAAGCTGACGCTGCCGGTGAGGCCCCAGATCAGGAGGATGCCGATCATGAAGCCGAAGTCGCCGACGCGGTTGACGAGGAACGCCTTTTTGGCGGCGTCGACCGCGCTGGCCTTGTGGTTCCAGTGGCCGATGAGCAGGTAGGAACTGACCCCGACCAGTTCCCAGAAGATGAACATCATGACCAGGTTGTCGGCCAGCACGATGCCGGTCATGGAGAACATGAACAGGGCCAGGGCGGCGAAGTAGCGCGCCTTGCCGGGGTCGTTCCTCATGTAACCGAGGGAGAACACGTGGACCAGGGTGCCGACGAGGGTGACGATGAACAGCATGCCGCGGCTGAGCGGGCTCAGTTGGATGCCGATGTTGGCCTCGAAGCCGGTGCCGGGAATGGTCAGCCAGGACCAGAGGATGACGCGGCTGTCGTCGCTGCCGAGCAGGAGAACGGAGGCCACCAGGGTGATGGCGGCGGAGCCGGTGGCGACCAGGGCCGCGATCTGCGGCAGGCGCCGCAGGCACAGCGTGATGACCACGGCCACGGCGAGCGGCAGGAACAGCAGGATGACAGGCAGATTCATCAAGGGCGGCGAAGGGTTGAGGCGGCCGGGGCGGTCAGTTGCGCATCGACGTGAGTTCGTCGACGTGGGCGATGCCGCGGGTGCGGAACAGGGCGACGATGATGGCGAGGCCGACCGCGACCTCGGCGGCGGCGACGGTGATGACCATGAACACCAGCACCTGGCCGTCGTAGTCGGGCAGGCCGTTTTGCAGGTTGAAGCGCGAGAACGCGACCAGGGTCAGGTTGGCGGCGGCGAGCATCATCTCCAGGCCCATGAACATGACGATCAGGCTGCGGCGCAGGAGCACGCCGCCGAGGCCGATGGCGAACAGCAGGCCGCTGAAGAACAGGAATTCGTTGAGGCTGGGCATCGCGTTGCGTGGGAAACGGGTTAGGACAGGCGTTTGCGGCTGAGCACCACGACGCCGACGGTGGCGACCAGCAGCAGCACGCCGACGATCTGGAGGTGGGCCTTGTAGTCGAGGAACAGCCGCTCGCCGAGCAGATGGACGTCGGGCAGGGTGCCGCGCTCGAGCGCGGCGGCGATGGAGCCGGGCTCATCAAGGCTGGCCCGGGACTCGAGGGCGACGGCGGTGTCGATCGGCCGCTGGTCGAGCGTGACCCGGCCGGGCTCGAAGGAGTAGAGCACGGTGGACAGCTGGAACACCAGCACGATGACGACGGCCATGCCGCCGAGGAAGGTGAGCGGGCGGATCTGGCGTTTTTCCTCGGCCTTGAGGTCGAGCAGCATGATGATGAACAGGAACAGCACCATGATGGCGCCGGCGTAGACCAGAATCTGGATGATGCCGATGAAGTAGGCGTCGAGGCCGATGAACAGGGCGGCCAGGCAGATGAACGAGCCGACCAGGCACATGGCGCTGGCGACCGGGTTGCGGTTGATGAACACGGCGACGGCCAGGATCACCATCAGGATGGCGAAGAAGTAGAACAGGGCGGATGGCATCGGTGCGGTGGAAAGCGGTGGCGGCGGCGGCGCGGGGCGCGAGGTGTGGTGGCGGTGCTTATTTGAGCGGGTTCCACTTGTTGACCAGGCCCTTGCGGACGCCGCCGATTTGGTAGAGTTTGCTTTTGTCGTGGACCATCTCGCCGCGGGTGAGCCCGGTGATGGCGTAGTCCTTGCGGAGGAAGATCGCCTGCTCGGGGCAGACCTCCTCGCACATGCCGCAGTAGATGCAGCGGATCATGTCGATGTCAAAGGCGCGCGGGCGTTTCTCGACCTTGGCCCAGGGGTCGTCGGAGGGGATTTCCTCCGGCTTGATGGTGATGGCGCGCGGCGGGCAGATGAACTCGCACAGCTGGCAGGCGACGCAGCGTTCGCGGCCGTGCTCGTCGGTGACCAGGGCGGGCGCGCCGCGGTAGTGCTCGGGCATGTGGCTGTCCCAGCGTTCCTCGGGGTATTGCATGGTGACCTTGGTGCGTCCGCGCAGGATGCGGATGGCGTGGCCGAGGGTGATTCTCAGGCCGCCGAGCAGGGCGGGCAGGTAGAGCTTTTCCGCCAGTGAAAGCTTGGGTCTCTTGACGACAACGGTGGCCATGGTGGTGTGAGCGGGTGGCAGTGGTGGTGGTCGGGGGTCAGGCGCGGAACAGCAGCAGGATGCCGGCGGCGAGGAAGATGTTGGCCAGGGCGATCTCGAACATGTAGACCCAGCCGAGTTTCATCAGCTGGTCGTAGCGGAAGCGCGGCACGGTCCAGCGCACCCAGATGAAGAACAGGATGAAGAACACCACCTTGCCGAAGAACACGCCCATGTGGAGCAGGCCGAGCCACCAGGGGATCATGCCGTCGTTGAGGCCGATGATCCACTGGTCGATGCCGAACGGCAGCGACCAGCCGCCGAAGAACAGGGTCACGGCAAGGCCGGAGCCGATGATCATGGCGGCGTATTCCCCGAGGAAGAACAGGGCGAACTTCATCGAGCTGTATTCGGTGTGGTAGCCGGCCACCAATTCGGTTTCGCATTCGGGCAGGTCGAACGGGGTGCGGTTGGTCTCGGCGAAGATGGCGACCATGAAGACAAAGAACGCGATGCCGGCGGGGATGACGAACAGCAGGCGTTTCCACTCGATGACGGGTCCGTCGCCGAAGAACGAGATCGGCAGCAGCAGCCAGCCGTTCTGCGATTGTTCCCTGGTGATCTGGACCAGGTTCAGCTCGCCGAACAACAGCAGCACCGGCACGATCGAAAGGCCGAGGGCAATCTCGTAGGAGATCATCTGGCTGGACGCGCGCACGCCGCCGAGAAAGGGGTATTTCGAGTTCGAGGACCAGCCGGCGAGCACGATGCCGTAGACGCTGAGCGAGGCGATGGCGAAAACGAACAGGGGGCCGACGTTGAGGTCGGCGATGACCAGAGGCACGCTGTGGCCGAACAGGTTGAGTTCGCTGCCGAACGGCAGCACGGCGCAGGTGAGCAGGGCGGGGATCAGCACCAGGGCCGGCGCCATCCAGTAGTAGAGCTTGCGCACATGGCCGGGCGTGAGGTCCTCCTTGAGCAGGAACTTGAGGCCGTCGGCGATCGGCTGGCCGAGGCCGGCGAGGCGGATGTTGGTCAGCGGGATGCCGACCCGGTTGGGTCCGACGCGGTCCTGGAGGATGGCGCTGACGCGGCGCTCGGCATACACCGAGTAGGCCACCATGGGCATGATCACCAGGAAGATCAGGCCGACGATCTTGACCATCGAGGTCAGCAGCAGGGCAATGTCAAAGTCGGGTAGCCAGTGCACGTTGTGTCGGGTGGTGTGAAATGAGGTGGCGGAAAGGGAATCGGTCAGGCGGCCGGTCGGGCGGGTCCTGGCGGGGCGCTCAGCCCGTGATATGGCCATGCTCGCGGCGCCGGCGTTCTTTCTCGATCAGCGGGATCCTGACGCCGGTGTCGATCAGCGGGTGGCCGAGGTCGCCGATGTCGGCCCAGCCGATGCCCTCTTCGCGCAGGGTTTCGAGGTCGTCGGCCATGGCCTTGAACACCTCGCTGATCTGGTAGAGGCCGTTGCCGGCGCCGAGCGCCTGGATCAGGTCGCGCAGGATCTCCCAGTCGTCCATGGCGCGGCCGGGCGGCTGGATGGCGCGATTGAGTTTCTGCAGCCGGCCGCTGACGTTGATCATGGTGCCGCTTTTCTCGGCGAAGCTGGCGCCCGGCAGCACCACGTGGGCGGCGCCGGCGGTGTCGTTGGTCGCCAGGTGCAGGCTGGCGAGCAGGTCGAGCTTGCCGAGTTGTTCGCTGGTGAAGCCGGCTTGCTGGCTGAGCAGGTCCTCCTGCAGGGCCAGCACCGCCTTGATCCGGCCGTCGGCGATGCCCTGGCGGATGGCGTTGAGGCCGGAGCCGGGGGTCTTGAGGCCGAGCACCAGTTTGGCGCCCTCGGTGTTCGGGTTGCGGTCGGCGGAGATCAGCAGCTCGTCGGCTTCGCCCTGGCGGGGCACGACGTCGAGCAGACCGACGCCGAGCGCGGCGCGCAGCTTGCGGGCGAGGTAGAGTTCCTCGTTGGTCATGCGGGCGGAGGCGACGATGGCGATCTCGCCGGGTTCGAAGCCCTTCAGCTCAAGCGCCAGCCGGCCGATGGCCTCGGGCCACTGGGCGACGCGGTGCGGGGACGGGTTGGTGGCACCGGCACCGGGTGCGGCCGGGTCGCGCAACAGCGGCTCGGTGAGGCGGTGGTCGCCCTGGAGGGCGTGGAAGCTGAGGCGGTGGGAGTCGGGCATCCAGGTCGAGTTGACCTCGTCGTTGCGGCGCGGGGTGATGCGGTAGATCTCGTTGCCGCGGGTCCAGACGACGATGTTGCAGCCGGTGCCGCAGTTGACGTCGATGGTGTTGGTCTCCTTCAGGAACCAGACCCGCATCTGGAAGCGGAAGTCGTTGGAGGTGAGGGCGCCGACCGGGCAGATGTCCACCGTGTTGAGGGCGTAGTTCTGGTCCAGCTCGCGGCCGGGATGGACATCGAGCACGGTGTGGGAGCCGCGGTCGGTGAAGCCGAGCACGGGATCCTCGACCACCTCGTCGCAGAAGCGGATGCAGCGCGAGCACATGACGCAGCGCTCGACGTCGAGCCGGACCGCGGGTCCGACCGGCACGTTCTTGGGTTTCTTGACCTTCTGTTCGCGGAACCGGGAGTGACCGCGGCCGTGCCCGACCGAGAACTCCTGCAGCCGGCATTCGCCGGCCTGGTCGCAGATGGGGCAGTCGAGCGGGTGGTTGGCGAGCAGGAACTCCATCACGCCGTTGCGCCATTCGACGACCTTTTCGGAGTCGGTGCGGATGCCCATGTTGGGGGCGACGGTGTTGGCGCAGGAGATGACCGGGCGTGGCATCCACTGGATCGGCAGGTGGCCGTCCTGATCCTTTTCCGGCGGGTCCTGACCGGGGGCGGGACGCGGTGGCATGCCCATTTCGATCAGGCACATGCGGCAGTTGCCGGGCGAGCTGAGCTTGGGGTGGTAGCAGTAGTGGGGGGGCAGCTTGCCGGCCTCCCGCAGGGCCTCGATCATGCGGGTTCCCTTGGGGAACTGCATCCATTTCCCGTCGATTTGGACGTCAATGAGAGAATCGCTCATGCCTGCGGCTTGCGGTCAACTTGCGGCCGGGTTGGCGGCCTGGTTCGGTCTCAATCGGCGGCGCGAGCCGGCAGCCGGGTGCGGGCGTCGCGGATTGAGTCCGATCACTATCCAGCCAGCGGGAAGGCGGGCAAGCCGAATTTGTGAAAGTTTTCACAAGCTCGGGTTGGAGGGGGTTTCGGGGTTGGGAAACGGTTCCCACCTAAGAACAGAAATTAAACCACTGATGGGCACTGATGGACACTGATAATGAATAAGTTATAGTGAATTCACCGATCGCCCCCGGGGGCGACGATTCAAGACTGGCTTATGATGAGCCTCTTTGGTCCGATGGACGGATGTTCATTGCGATTCCAGGTTCCCATGGACGGCCCGGTCTGCTGGTGCGGGGGAGATGGAGCGGGCGAGGGTGGTGATCGAGCGCGGATGAGGCGGGCCAACATGGGTTGGCCCCGACCTGCCCTGGCTGGGCTGGGAGCGATGTGATCGCGGCGCCCTCGCGGTTTGCCGGCGGTATGGCCTTCGCGGAGCCTCAGCGCGGGGGTTGGTCGGGGTCGGCGGCCTCGACCACCTCGCTGTCGATCCAGCCGGCGGCGAGGCGTGTTTTCAGGCGGTCGCCGGGGCGCGCCTGATCGGGGCCGGTGAGCAGGCGGCCGTCGGCCTGGTAGGTGAGGGTGAAGCCGCGGGCGAGCGTGGCGTCGGGACCAAGGGTGCGGAGCTGGGCGTGGCGCGCGTCGAGCTGCTGTTCGAGGCTTTGCCACCGATGCTGGAGGGCGCGCCGGAGCCGGGCGAGGGCGTGTTCGAACCGCTGGGCGCGCTCGCGAAGACGGTTGCTCGGGTGGGCGCGCTCCAGCTGGTGGCGGCGGGTTTCGACTTGCTGGCCGCGTTGCTGGAGGGCCAAGGCGAGGGCGCGATGCAGGCGTTCGCGGGCCAGGTCGGTGGTTTGTTCGACGGTGATGAACCGCCGGGCGGGTTCGCGCTGGAGGGTGGGCGCGGCCGAGCGCTCGAGGAAGCCTTGGACTTCGGCCAGGTGGCGCAGCAGCGGCTGGCGCAGGCGATTGGCGCCCTGGGCGAGGCGGCGGCGGAGTTCGATCCCGTCGGGAACGGCCAGTTCGGCGGCGGCACTGGGGGTGGGGGCGCGCAGGTCGGCGGCGAAATCGGCAATGGTGAAATCGATTTCGTGACCGACGGCGGAGATGATCGGCAGCTTGGAGCCGGCGATGGCGCGGGCGACGATTTCCTCGTTGAACGGCCACAGGTCCTCGAGGCTGCCGCCGCCGCGGCCGGCGATGATGGTGTCGATGACCGGCAGGCGATCGCCGCTGTGGCGGTTGAGGTGGTCGATGGCGGCGGCGATCCGGGGTGCGGCGTCGCGGCCCTGGACCGGGACCGGGGCGATCAGCACCCGGATCCAAGGGGCACGGCGCTCGAGCACGTTGAGCATGTCGCGCACGGCGGCGCCGGTGGGCGAGGTCACGAGGGCGATGACGGCCGGGTTGGGTGGGATAGGTTGTTTGCGGGCGGGATCGAACAGGCCCTCCTGGTTGAGCCGCTGCTTGAGGGCCTCGAAGCGGGCCTGCAGGGCGCCGAGGCCGTGCAGGCGCAGCTGGCGCACGATGAACTGGTATTTGCCCTGGGGCTCATAGACGCTGAGTTGGCCGAAGGCTTCGACCTGCAGGCCGTCGGCGAGGTCGACATCGATCCGGCGGGCGTTGCCGCGGAACAGCACGCAGCTGAGCTGGGCGCCTTCGTCCTTGAGGGTGAAATACTGGTGGCCGGAGGCCTGGCGCCGCAGGTTGCTGACCTCACCGCC
>SKLO01000211.1 GCA_007123195.1 Verrucomicrobiales bacterium
GTCGGCCAGCGCCTGGGTCGAGTAGGCGATGCGGAAAGTGGCCTCGGCCCGGTATTTCGGGCTCTCGGCATGGCGCTCGAGATAGCGTTCCATGTGCTCGCGCGCGGCCTCGTGCTCGCGCATGAAGGACAAGGCCATGCCTTCCCAATAGAACGCGTCCTCCGCCTGCGGATGATCCGGATACTTCTGCTGCAGCTCCTGGAACACCCGCATGGCGTCGGGATTGAGCTCCTGCTCCAGCTGGCAGATGCCGAGCAGGAACAGCGACGGCGCGGCGATCTCATGCTCGGGAAAGGCGTCGACGATGCGGCCGAACTCGGCCTCGGCCAGCACCAGTTCGTCGAGGTCGCGCAAGGCCGAGGCGCGCAGGAACAGCACCTGCGGCGCGCGCTCGTTGTCGCGCGCGTCGAATTTGTCCAGCCAGGTGTCGGCCGCCTGCACCACCCGGTCCCAGCGGCCGGTCTCGCTCCAGCATTGCATCAATGCCAGGGTGGCCTGGTCGACCACCGGGTCCGGCTCCATGGTGGCCAGCATGTCGTCGAGGATCAGGGCCGCCTGCAGGTAGCGCTCCAACCCCATGTAGGCGGTGGCAAGCCGCAGCCGCAGGGCCGAGTCGAAGTGCTCGATGGTCTCGAACGACTCCACCTCGCGGGCGATCTTGGTCTGCAGGTTCTGGTATTGAAACCGCAGGTGGGCCAGCTGCGGGCGGTCGCCCACCTGCTCCAGCTGCTCCCGCACCCATTGCAGGCGCTGGCGCTGGCGGTCGAGCAGCCGCTGGCGCGGCAGCACGCGCTGGAGGCAGACGATGGCGTCGTAATAGCGCTGCTGGTCGAGCATGGCCGAGCCAAGCTGCAGGCACAGGGTCTGGAAGGCGATCAGCTGGGTCATGTCGCGCAATCGCGGGAACGTGTCCCGCACCAGTTGCAACGCCTCGTCGTGGCGCCCGGCCTGCAGCTGGCTGTGCAGCAGCAGCACCGCCCCGCGGCCGGCCGCCTCGGGGTTCTGGCTCCACAACACCGGCAGTTGGGCGGCGAAGAAATCGGCCGCGCCCCCGGTGTCCTCCTCCAGCAGGTAGCAGGTGCCATAGAGAATCGCCGCCTCGTGCCGTCGGGACGCGTTGAACGATTCGTTGGCGTAGTATTCACCGAACGCCAGCCGGGCCTCGGCGGTCTGGCCGGTCTGGAGAAACCCGATGCCGCGCCAGAAGGTCAGTTCATCGCGCACCGGCAGCGCGAGGCCCGGACTCTCGAGCGCCAGGTCGACGGCCGGCATCGCTTCGGCGAACCGGTTCAAGCGCAGCAGCGCCACCGCCAGCAGCGGGCGGAACGCGGTGACGGCCTCCGCCACCTCCTCGGCGGTGCCGTATTCGTCGAGAAAGCGCTGGATCAAACCGGCAGCCAACCCCCAGTCCTCGGCGGCAAAAGCCTGGCGGGCGCGCTCCATGAGTTCGGTGACGGTCAGGTCGGCGCCCGGCAGCGCGTCCTGGGCGCGAACCGTTGCCGGCCCTGGTCCGAGGCCAGCGGGACCGGTCAACAGCGCCAGCACCAGCATCAGGACCAGCGGGAGTCGGAGCGCCGACAGACCGACAGTCATGCCGGGCGGCTTGCGGGTGCCCCCGGTGCCCGCCTTGAATCCCTGCCGGGCCCCCAATGCGACCGCGATCACCACGGAGGACCCGTGGTTCGACGCTGGCTGGTTGGGGCTCGGCACGGTTGGATTCATCGGCAGCCGACCGCAGGGGGGAGCGGCATTCGGTTGAGAACAGCAGGATTCCTGCGCGCTGGCAACAGGACACCGGCAACGATCCTGACAGACAAGGCGGCGGCGGACAAGCGGGAATCTGCCGTCGACCCTCGTCGCCGCGGGAGTCGGGAGTCGGGAGTCGGGAGTCGGGAGTCGGGAGTCGGGCACGGCGGCTGAGTCTGCGCTGTCGCCGGTGCCAACTCACAAGAAGGCATTAGTCCTGCGCGCCGCACAGCCGTGCGCAGCACCTTCCCTTCGGGGCCGAACACCGATTCACCGGCCACTGCCACCAACCGTTGAATCCGCGACAAGATTCGCTTCATTGTCGGTCATGCCGATTTTCGAGTTCTATTGCCCCGATACCCACAAGATCTATTCGTTCTACGCGCGCCGGTTGGGGATGAACCATCTGGTGCCGCGCTGCCCGGACGGGGCCGAGCTGCCCATGCAGCGCAAGGCATCGCGCTTCGCCGTGGTCGGCCGGGCCAAGGAACCGGAGGCGCAGCCGGGCGGCGACGAGTTCGACGACCCTCGCATGGAGCAGGCGATGGAGGCCATGGAGAAGGAGTTCGCCGGGCTCGACGAAGCCAATCCCGACCCACGCCAGCTGGGGCACCTGATGCGACGCATGGCCGAGTTGACCGGTGAATCAGTGCCACCGGCGTTCGAGGAAATGGTCGGTCGCCTCGAAAAGGGCGAGGACCCGGAAAAGCTGGAGGAGGAATACGGCGACCTGATGGACGACGACAGCAACTGGGGCGGCGAAGGCGAGGGCGCAGGCGCCGGGGATGACGGCGGCACCACCGCGCGCCACCGCAGGCGGCAAAAACTGCGCGAAATGCTCGCCCGCACCCGCCCGCCGAGCCGCGACCCGCAGCTGTATGAACTGACCGACTACGTCGA
>SKLO01000147.1 GCA_007123195.1 Verrucomicrobiales bacterium
GACCAGGTCACCTACCTGCCGCAAGGCGACGCCCTGCCCGAAGCGGTCGACCAGCTCAAGCGCGAGGGTCGCCTGTCCAAAGCGGCGCTGTTGACGCTGCGACAGTGGCAGGGCCGGGCCGACAAGCGCCGGGTTCACGAGGCGATCTGGATCGGCGCCCAACTGTGGCACCCCGCGCCCTCTGCAAGCAACGACGGCAACGACCCGCCGCCCACCGGACCGCCACCGCTGCACGTGCACACCCATTTTGCCGGCATCGCCGCCCGCACCTGCTGGTGGCTGCGCCGCTTGTATGGCATTGGCTACAGCTTCACCGGCCATGCCAACGATCTGTTCAGCCGCGAACCGGTGGCCTCGCCGGTGCAGCTGCCGCAGCTGATGCACGACGCCTCGCTGGTGGTGACGGTCAGCGACTTCAGCGCCGGCCTGTTGCGCGAGCGCTTCCCAACCGCGGCCGGCAAGGTGGTCAGGGTCTACAACGGCATGGACATCGAACCGTTTGCCGCCGCCGCCAGGCCGCCGGATCAACGCCAGCCCGGGTTGATCGTCGGCATCGGGCGCTTGATTGAAAAAAAGGGCTACGACGACCTCATCCGGGCCTGCGCCCTGTTGCACGGCAAGGGGCTGGATTTGCAGTGCGAAATCATCGGCGACGGCCCGTTGGAAGCGGATCTGCGGCAACAGATCGATGGCGCCGGCCTGCAAAAAGTGGTCCATCTGATCGGTCCCCGATCGCAGGAACAGATCCGCCACACCCTCGGGGCGCGCGCCTCGATCTTCGCCCTGCCCTGCGTGGTCGAAAAGGACGGCGGCATGGACAACCTGCCGACCGTCATCATGGAGGCCATGGCGGCGGCATTGCCGTGCGTCTCGACCCGGCTGGCCGGAGTGCCGGAGATGGTGATTCACGAGCGCACCGGACTGCTGTCCCAACCCCGGCAGCCGGAGGATTTCGCCCGACTGCTGCAACGACTGCTTGAAAACCCCGACGCCGCCCGGGCCATGGGCGCGGCGGGGCAGCGTCACGCGCGCGAGCAGTTCGCCCAGGAGGTGACCGCCGGGCAATTGTTGAACCTGTTCCGCCGCCGCGCCACCCTGCGCTGGCGTGCCGACCTGTGGCGCAGCCCGCAACAGTGGTCAGCCCTGCCCGCGCAACTCCTCCGCCGGACCTCCGCCGCCGTCCGCCAGCGCCCGCCCAAGGTGCGCGACAAGTCCTTCGATCTGGACCGCTTCATGTTCGGACGATAGCGACAGCCGCAGCCGCGCCGCGTTGCGCGGCACGGTGGGATAGCGGATCGCCGGCACCAGATACCCCGCCCGCATCAGCGTCTGTGCCAGGTCCATCGCCCGCACCGTGTCACCGGTCAGCAGCGGCACGATCGCACTCACCCCGCCACCGCGGTCCTGCGGCCATTCAGGAGGCACCCGCACCGGACCGGGGCCGGCCCCGACGCCCGCCCCGGCCAGCGACGAACGCAATTGCCCCACCCGTTCCTGCAGGGTCGCCCGCAGCCGGTCCCCTTCCCTGCCCTGCAACAGTTCCAACGCCGCCACCGCCCCCCATGCCAGCGCCGGCGGTGGTGCGGTGGAGAAGATGAAGCTGCGCGCCTTGTTGACCAGCAGGTCGATCCACTGCCGGCGCGCCGCGATGTAACCGCCGGCCAGGCCGACCGCCTTGCTCAAGGTGCCCATGTGGAAATCCACCTGCTCCTGCCAATCCCCCACCGCGGCCAACCCCCGCCCTTGCGGTCCGATCACTCCGATCGCATGGGCCTCGTCCAACATCAGCAACGCACCGTGTCGACGTTTCAGTTCGATCAAGGTGTCGAGATCGGTCTGGTCGCCGTCCATGCTGAACACCGACTCGGTGACGATCAGGATGCGGGCGCCGCGGCGCGCACGGGCGCGGCACCACGCCAGCAATTGCTCCAACTTGTCCAGCCGCTGATGGGGGAACACCCGCATGGTCGCGCCGCTCAACCGGGCGCCGTCAATCAGGCAGGCGTGACTCAATTTGTCCAGCAGCACGAAGTCGTCCCCGCCCAGCAGGGCCGGCAGCGCCCCGCTGGCGGCGGCAAAACCCGAACCGAACAGCAACGCCGCCTCGGTCTGTTTGAATTCGGCCAGTTTTTCCTCCAGCAGCGCGTGCGCCGGACTGCCGCCGCAGATCAGGCGCGAGGCCGCCGCGCCCGCCGGAAACCGCCGCAGGCCTTCGGCCACGGCCTCGATCACCCCCGGGTGGCGCGCCAATCCCAGGTAGTCGTTCGACGCGAACTCAACCAGCCCGGTCCCCGGAGTGCCGGACCCGGCGGCATGGTGCAAGTCCAGCCCCCGACCACCGCACGCCTCGAAGGTGCGCAATCGACGCAGCAGATCCGCGCGTTCCAACGCCGCGAGTTCCTCCTCAGGCCCCGGCCGGCGTTCCGATCCGCTGTCACCCGATTCCACGTTCACGTCATCGTGCATTCCAAAACCCGGTTTCGTCATCAAGTTCCCTCCAACTCGTAACGCGTGCTGCGCCCGCCGCCACGGGAAACAAGCGCTCCGATCCCGGCCAGCTCCTGGAGATCGCGGGTGGCGGTGGCCTTGGACACCCCGGTCAGTGCGGTGTATTTCCTGGCATTCATCCCGCCCTCAAATCCTCC
>SKLO01000484.1 GCA_007123195.1 Verrucomicrobiales bacterium
CAGAGCGGCAGAGCGGCAGAGCGGCAGAGCGGCAGAGCGGCAGAGCGGCAGAGCGGCAGAGCGGCAGAGCGGCAGAGCGGCAGAGCGGCAGAGCGGCAGAGCGGCAGAGCGGCAGGTGGGCGCGCTGGGTTCGGCCGCCCGAGCGGGGACCCAACGCCTGCAAGTGCAAGAATGGCTGCCCAGGCCGCGTTGCCAGTGGCGTGACTTCATGTCCCCCCAGTTGCCGCTCTAGTTGCCGCTCTTCTTCAGCCCGTCAGCCGACGCGCCGTCGCGGCCGCGCGTCCACCTGGCTCGCTCCACTGACCGCGCTGGCCGCACTGCTGCCCGCCTCCTTGGCTTCCGCCTCCGACCCCCTGCCCGTGCCGGACTACAATCGCGAGGTGCGGCCGATCCTGTCCGAGAACTGCTTCCATTGCCACGGCTTCGACGCCAACACCCGCGAAGCCGGGCTACGGCTCGATGAACGCGAGGCCGCCATCGACTTCGGTGCCATCGTGCCCGGCGACGCCGCCGCCAGCGAACTGGTGGCCCGCATCACCGCCACCAGCCCGGCCGACCTCATGCCGCCGCCGGACAGCCACCGGAGCCTGTCCGGGGAACAAATCGACACCCTCGTGCGCTGGATCGAGGGCGGCGCGCCCTACGCCCGCCATTGGGCCTTCGAGCCGGTGCTCAAGCCCGACCCGCCACAACCCGAGACCGACGACGAAGCCGCCGCGCTCGATGCCTGGGCCCGCCAGGATCTGGATCGTTTTGTCTGGCAACAAGTCCGCCGACAGGGCTGGCAGCCAGCCGAGAAAACGCCGCGCGAACGCTGGCTGCGACGGGTTACCTTCGATCTCACCGGCCTGCCGCCGACGCCGCGGGAACTGGCCGAGTTCCTCGACGACGACGAGCCCGGCGACGGCCCCTACGAGCGCGTGATCGATCGCTTGCTCGACTCACCCCACTTCGGCGAACGCATGGCGCTCGACTGGCTCGACGTTGCCCGCTACGCCGAGACCTTCGGTTACCAGGCCGACGTCGAGATGCACATGTGGCCATGGCGTGACTGGGTCATCCGCGCCTTCAACGACAACCTGCCCTACGATCAATTCATAACCTGGCAACTCGCCGGCGACCTGCTGCCCGACGCCACCGACGACCAGATCCTCGCCACCGCCTTCAACCGCCTCCATCGCCAAACCAACGAGGGCGGCAGCATCGACGAGGAGTTCCGCCAGGAATACATCGCCGACCGCGTCCACACCAGCGGCACCGCGTTCGCCGGCCTGACCCTCGACTGCGCCCGTTGTCACGACCACAAATACGATCCAATCAGCCAGCGGGAGTATTTCCAGTGGGCCGCGTTTTTTGCCTCGATCGACGAGTCCGGCCTTTACTCCCACTTCACCCGCGCCACCCCGACGCCCACGTTGTGGCTTTGGGAGGGCGACCAGCGCGAGCGCCACGACGAGACCCGCGCCCGGGTCGAGGCGCTGGAACAGGAACTGGCGGCCAACCGCCAGGCGCTGGCCGCGTCCGCCGCCGACATGCCCATGCCCGACATCGGGGTCCCCGCGGCGCCGCCCGACCTCGAACTTGTGCCCGCGGCCGACAATGTTCCCGGCGGCAACCGCTGGGTCGAGGACCACCACGGCCGTCCCGCCGTTCAGTTCAGCGGCGACCACGAGTGGAAGCTCAACGACGCGCCAGTGATGGCCTGGTTCGACCCGTTCACGATCGGCATTGACCTCCGTCCCGATGCGGCCGCTCTCGAGGCCCCGCGACAGGTCATCCTGCACCAGTCGCGCGCCTGGTCGGACTCAGGCAGCCGCGGATACGAGGTGGTGTTGCACGAAGGCAGGGTGTTCTTCGGTCTGATCCACTTCTGGCCCGGCAACGCCGCCGCCATCCGTAGCGTCGAGCCATTGCCCACCGACCGCTGGAGCCACCTGACCGTGCGCCACGACGGCTCCGGCCGCGCCGAGGGCATGAGCCTGTGGCTCGACGGCCGACCGCTCGAGATCGAGATCGAGCGCGACTCCCTAACCCGCGACATTCGCCACCGCCGCGAGTGGGGCGATTCCGATGTCGGCAACCTCCGCCTCACCCTCGGCGGCCGGTTCCGCGACACCGGCTTCACCCGCGGCCACCTTGCCCGCCTGACCTTCCATCACCGCGCCCTGGCCGCGCCGGAAATCCGCGCCCTCGCCATGACCGGAGGCAACGGCGATGATGATGCACCCGATCCCGCCGCCCTGTGGGCCGGGGCCGACCCCGACGAGCGCGCCGACTGGCTGATCCAGACCGGGCACGACGGCGCCGACGAACGGCTCGCCGATTTGCGCCAAACCCGCGAGGAACTCGACGGCATCATCGCCTCGGTGCGCGAAATCATGGTCATGCGCGAAATGGACCAACCCCGCACCGTCCACCTGCTCGAGCGCGGCGAATACGACCAGCCCGCCGAGGTGGTCAAACCCGGCACGCCCGAGGCCGTGCTGCCGTTTCCCGACGACTATCCGCGCAACCGGCTGGGCCTGGCCAAGTGGCTGACCCATCCCGATCAACCCCTGACCGCGCGCGTCACGGTCAACCGCTACTGGCAGCTGTTCTTCGGCCGCGGCCTTGTCGGCACCCCCGAGGACTTCGGCAGCCAAGGCGAGTGGCCGGAACACATGGACCTGCTCGACTGGCTCAGCGCCGAATTCATGCGCGATTGGGACGTCAAGGCCCTGTGCCGCCGCATCGTGCTGTCCGCCACCTACCGCCAGCACCACCTGCACGACCCGGAAATCATGGAGGCCGACCCCGAAAACCTGCTGCTGGCGCGCGGCCCCCGCCACCGCCTCGGGGCCGAACTGCTGCGCGACCAGGCCCTAGCCGCCAGCGGCCTGCTGGTGCCGAAGGTCGGCGGTCCCAGCGTCAAACCCTACCAGCCCGACGGCCTGTGGGAGGAGGTCGGGCCCAAGGCCACCTACCATCAGGACAAGGGTGACGGCCTCTACCGCCGCAGCCTCTACACCTTCTGGCGCCGCACTGCCCCGCCGCCGTCAATGATCGCTCTCGACGCTCCGGGTCGCGAGGTCTGCACCGTGGCGCGCGAAAGCACCGCCTCGCCGCTGCAGGCGCTGGTGCTGCTCAACGACCCGCAGTTTTTCGAGGCCGCCCGGGTGCTGGCCGAAACCCTCCACCAACAGCACGGCGACCGCATTGACGCCGGCGTCACCGAACTGTTCCACCGCCTGCTGGCGCGCGATCCCGGCGATGCCGAGCGCGGCCGTCTGGCCGAACTCTGGCATCAGCAGCGCGATTGGCACCTGCAGGACCCCGATGCCGCCGCCGAACTGCTCGATGTCGGCGAGCACCGCAGCGACGCCCGCGACCAGTGGACCCGCGAAGACCGCGCCGCCATCGCCGCCTGGACCATGATCGCCCAGGTCGCCATGAACCATGACGACAGCCTGAGGCCGTAGCCGCCACCCCCGACGGCGTTACCACCTGGCGCGTTTCGACGGTCAAGGGCATGCCTCGTTAGGCAGCAGCGATGGCTTCGCGGATATTGGCAAGAGCCTCATCGCGGGTGGCGGATGCAGCCGGGGATGGATGGGCCTTCGGCGATCAAGATGCCGTCCTCGTCGCGATCAAGTGGTTCATCATCGGCTTCCAACCTCCAAGTTCCATTCAATCGAACGCGTTCTCGCCGGGCTCAAGAACTCTGTTCTCGTCCGGAGAAGCCTCATGGCAGACATGGGTGGCACGGGGCTTCCAAAACAGCGCCTCAAGGTCGATGTCGCCGGTGGCAAACAGATCTTGCAGGATGGTATTGGCGTTGGTGGTGGCCGATTCGGGCTCGGTGCCAGTCGGGAAAGTGCCGCCGTGGTCTTGGGCGTAAAGGCGGCATGCTCAAGGAAGCGCAGTTGGCAGGGGATGGGAGTCGTGAGCCGTAAGGACGACGAGGCCAAAGGTCCGGCCGCGTGCTTCACTCCGCCAGCCCCAGCCGCCCGACAATCGCGTCGCCCATCTCCACGGTGCCGACCCGTCGCTCGCCCTCGGCGCCGGTGTAAATGTCGCCGGTGCGATAGCCGTCGGCCACCGCTTGCGCCACCGCCCGCTCGATGCGGCCGGCCGCCGTTTCCTGACCGAGCGAGAATCGCAGCATCAATGCCGCCGACAGGATCTGCGCGATCGGGTTGGCCACGCCCTGGCCCGCAATGTCGGGCGCCGACCCGCCGCTGGGCTCGAACAGACCGAAGTAACTGCCGTCGTCGCGCCGCGCCCCGAGGCTGGCGCTCGGCAGCATGCCAAGCGAACCGGCGATCATCGCCATTTCATCGCTGAGGATGTCGCCGAACAGGTTCTCGGCCAGCACCACGTCAAACTCCCGCGGGCGCCGGATCAGCTGCATCGCCGCATTGTCCACATAGAGGTGGTCGAGCGCCACATCGGGATACCCGGCCGCCACCGCGGTCACGGTCTCGCGCCACAGGATGCCATTCTCCAACACGTTGGCCTTGTCGATCGAGGTGACGCGCCGGTCGCGCCCGCGGGCGGCGGTGAACGCCACGTGGGCGATGCGCTCGATCTCGCTGCGGCGGTAGCGCATGGTGTCGACCGCCACCATCTCGCCGTCCTCCTCGCGCCGGTATTTGGGCTCGCCGAAATAGATGCCGCCGGTCAATTCGCGCACGCACAACACATCGAACCCGCCCTCGATGAAGCGGTCTTTGACCGGCGAGGCATGAGTCAGGGCGGCGTGGCAAACCGAGGGGCGCAGATTGGCAAACAGGCCGAAGTGCTTGCGCAGGGGCAGCAGGGCCGCGCGCTCGGGTTGCTCGTTGGGCGGCAGCGACTCCCACTTGGGCCCGCCCACCGAGCCGAACAGGATGGCGTCGGCCTGCTCGCAGCCGGCCAGGGTCGCGGCAGGCAGCGCCGAGCCGGTCGCGTCAATGGCCGCGCCGCCGACCGGGAACTCCTGCGCCTGCAGTGAGAACCCGGTGCCCGCCTGCACCGCCTGCAACACCTTGATGGCCTCTGCCATCACTTCCGGACCGATCCCGTCGCCGGGCAACACGGCTATGCGATTCTGCTGACTCATGAGGGCCTTATGAAGCGGAGGGATGGCGGCCGCGCAAGCAAAGAAACCCGGCCCGACCGGTCACCGGCACGCCGGTCACCGCGCCGCGGCTCCCCGGCGCTTGTCGAGAGCCAACCCCGCGTGTCCAGTAGATCAACCGATCGCACCATCGCCCACCACCTGCTGCTGCCATGAATTCGCATCATCACTCCGACACCTCCGGCCGCCCCCCCGGCGACGATCCCAGCCAGCCCGCCGACCGCGCCGCGAGCCAAGCCGCCGCGGACCAGGCGTTACGCGACCTGCCGCACGGACCGGAGTTCCGCTTTGTCGATCAGGTCGATTGGCTCGACCCCGGCAAGGCGGCCCGCGGCAGCTGCCGCGTGCGCGGCGACGAACCGTTCCTGGCCGGGCATTTCCCGGGTCGCCCCATGATGCCGGGCGTGCTCATGATCGAGGCGCTGGCCCAGCTGGCCGGCATCGCCGCCCAGAGCGACCCCGCCACCGGCCCTATGGACGACCTGCGCCTGACCGCCGTGCGCCAGTGCAAAATCCTCGGCAGCGCCGGTCCCGGCGAGGTGATCGCCTTGGAGGTGCAAATCACCGGCCGCATGGGCGGCCTGGTGCAGGCCGCCGCCATCGCCCGGGTCGACGGCCGCCCCGCGTGCAAGGCCGACTTGGTCCTGAGCGGCAGCCCCCGACCGACCGATACTTGATCGCCCCCTTCCCATCTCCCCAGCGCCGCGATCAAAACATTCATCCTGAAAGACTTGCAGGCCTTATACCCGCAATATGCCTGGCATATAATGGCACCGGAGTGCGGCCCTCCGTGGTGTTGCGGCGTTGGAGTGGCCGAAGGATGGCTTGACAGGAAACCGGGAAACCGGGAAACTGGCTGCATGAAAGTCACTTTGGAACTTCCGGACGACTTGGTTCAGGCCATCAAACTGCGGGCCTTGCATCAGCGTCGCAGGTTCAAGGACGTCATGGCGGAATATCTGCAGGTGGCCATTAACCTGCCTCCCCGACAGCCCGGCAAGGCCGGGGGCGGAACCGCCACGACGCTGCCAGTTCTCAAGGCCGCCTGCGTGACTTCCCCACAGGTGACCGGATGGTCCCCCCAGCAAATGAGCGATTGGATCAAGGAGCAAGCCTTGGAAGATTCATCAAAGGAATGAGGAAGCTGCTGGACCTGAATGTTTGGATGGCCCTGTGCCTGCCGTCTCACCCGCACCACGCCCATGCACGAGGCTGGCTGGAAGATGCCGACCTGATTCAAGGCGACTTGCTGTTCTGCCTGCCCACTGAGATGGGATTGCTGCGTCTACTGACCCAGACGGCCACCATGAAAGGATTCGGCTTGGCCGCCCTGTCGAACGACGAGGCCATCGGTTTTCTCTTGGAATTGCAGATGGATTCGAATATCGGCAGGGTGGAACCACCGCCTTCGACCCAGGAAATCTGGCTCAACGTCGCCGCATGCCCTTCGCCGGCTCCCAATGCATGGATGGACAGCTACCTTGCCGCCCTGTCCGCAGCCATCGGGGCCGAAATGGTGACCTTTGACAACGGCTTTACCAGTTACACCCGGCACGGAATCAACCTCACCCTGCTCTCCGCCTGACAGGCAGTGCCGGATGAACACCGGAATCCTCCGCTGCAAATCTGGCACATTGCTCCGCCGCCTTGGCGTCAGCCGACCGAATGGCCACCGCACCGACGGATTTGTCACCCGGATTGTGCTTGCCCCGTCGGCGGCGCACTGGTCTGATGGGGCCACCTGAACGCCCCGGATCAAGCCCGATCCGGTCGAACGATCCCACCACCGCCAGCCGTTCCCATTCCGACATGACGACGCCCGATCCCCGCCAAGCCAAAGGCACAGCCGCCGTTTCCGGCATGACCGCCGCCAGCCCTGAAGCCGGTTTCGCCACCCCACCCGCCCTGCCCCGCCGCCGTTTCCTGCGCCAACTTGCCTACGGCAGCGGCGCCCTGCTGGCGCCCAACCTGCTGATCCGCCGCGCCACCGCCGCCGACAACGGGCCGCACGCACGCGGCATTGTGTTCCATGACCGCAGCGGCAGCGGCCGGGCCGGCGGCGACAACCCCGGGCTCGCTGGCATCGCGGTCTCCAACGGCCGCGACCTCACGCTCACCGACGAACGCGGCGAGTGGTCGCTGCCGGTACTGGACGACTCGCCCTCGACCGACTTCATGGTGCTGCCCGCGCGCGGTTGGACCACCCCGCTCTCCGCCGACGCCTGCCGCCTGGCCCATTACACCCATCATCCCGAGGGCTCACCGCAACAGCGCTACCCGGGCTTTGAGCCCACCGGCCCGCTGCCCGAACGGATCCCGTTCCCGTTGATCGAGCAGGAACAGGCCGACCGGTTCAAGATCATCGTCTGCGGCGACCCGCAGCCGAGGGACCAACGCGAAGTCGATTACATCGCCCAAAGTGTCCCCCGGGAAATCGCCCGCGAGCAGGCCGATTTTGCGGTCGCCCTGGGCGACATCATGTTCGACGACCTCGACCTGTTCCCCGCCCTGCGCGGTGCGCTGGCCTCCGCCGGCCTACCCTGGCATTACGTCATCGGCAACCACGACCTCAACTTCGACGCGCCCGACCACACCCACTCGCGCGAGACCTACCGCCACCAGTTCGGCCCCACCACCTACGCCTTCGACCACGGGCCGGTCCACTTCATCGTGGTCGACAACGTCGAGTGGGAGGGCGCGCGCGAGGACAGCCCCGGCGCCACCGGTTTCTACCGAGGCTACCTCCAGGAGCGCGAACTTGAGTTCATCACCAACGACCTCGAGCGCCTGCCCAAGGACCAGCTGGTGGTGATCTTCATGCACATCCCCCTGCTCAATCCCTACTCCCCGCGCCATCAGACTCAGAATCGCGACCGGCTTTACAAACTGCTCAAGGACCGGCCCAACACCCTGTCGTTCTCGGCCCACACCCACTGGCACCATCACCTGATGATCGGCGACGACGACGGCTTTGCCGGCGCCGCGCCGCATCATCACGTCATCTCCGGCACACTTTGCGGCAGCTGGTTCCGCGGCGCGCCCGGCATGGACATGATCCCGCAGGCGGTGATGTCCGACGGCACCCCGCGCGGCTACCAGGTGGTGCAGTTCGACCGCAACAGCTACGCGATCGACGGCTACAAGGTGATCGGCGGCGACCGCGACCGCCACCTGCACATCAGCATGGCCGACGAGGTTGCCGCCGCCGAAACCGGCGCCGAGTCCTACCATGTCAACCTCTACAGCGCCGGCCCCGCCGCCGTGGTGCGCGCGCGTGTCGCCGACGGACCGTGGCAGGAGCTGGAGCGGGTCGAACAAGCCGACCCGCTGATGGCCATGCTGCACGAGCGCGACGCCGACCTGCAACTGCCGTGGCGACCCCATCCGCGCCCTTCCACCTGCCCCCACCTGTGGACCGGACGGCTGCCCGAGGGGCTCGCCCCCGGCACCCACGTGCTGCAAATCGAGGCCGACGACGGCTTCGGCCACCCCCGGAGCGACCTGCGCCCATTCCGGGTCGTCTGACCGCGCCGCCCGGCCCCACTGCAATCGGCGAAAAACCAGCCGCTCACCGGGAAACGAGGTGCGGGAGGATCAGGTCCGGTCGCCAACCCATCACCGCGCGCCCTGGATCGTCCATCACTGGACGAACCACGGTTCCCGGTGAACCGTGGCCCGATCTCATGCACGACTCGCCACCAGTTCCCGACCCGCCCGACAGCCAACCAGGCGACGCTGCCAGCGCCGCTTCCGCACCCGGCCATGCCACCGACGGAGCCGAGCCACCGGCCGATCTTACCGGCCTCCGCCTTGGCAAGCCCGACAAGGCCGCCGCCGGCATCCCGGCGGTGCTGTCTTCGTTCAAGCACCTCGGCCGCCAGGCCGGATTGCGTCGCTCCTGGCGTGCCGCCGCCGACCTCAACCAGCGCCACGGCTTCGACTGCCCGAGCTGCGCCTGGCCCGATCCCGAAGACCACCGGTCGTTCGCCGAGTTCTGTGAGAACGGCGCCAAGGCCGTCGCTTCCGAGGCCACCACCCGCCTGGCCGACCGCGAGTTTTTCGCCCGGCACAGCATCGCCGACCTCGCCGCCCGCAGCGACTACTGGCTTGAACAGCAGGGCCGCCTGGCCCACCCAATGCTGCGCGAGCCCGGTGCCAGCCACTACCAGCCGGTGACCTGGCAGCGCGCCTTCGATCTGATCGCCGACGAGCTCAACGCGCTCGACAACCCTGATCAGGCTTCGTTCTACACCTCCGGCCGCACCAGCAACGAGGCCGCCTTCCTCTATCAGCTGTTCGTGCGCCAGTTCGGCACCAACAACCTGCCGGACTGCTCCAACATGTGCCACGAGTCCAGCGGCGCCGCCCTCAAGGAAACCATCGGCGTCGGCAAGGGCACGGTTTCGCTGCAGGACATCCACCATGCCGCCGTGCTGTTTATTGTCGGTCAGAACCCCGGCACCAACCACCCGCGCATGCTGTCCGCCCTGCAGGCCGCCGCCCGCAACGGCGCCCGTATCATTGCCGTCAATCCCCTTCGCGAAGCCGGCCTGCTCGGCTTCAAGCACCCGCAGGAACTGCGCGGCGCGCTCGGCCTCGCCACCCCGCTCGCCACCCAGTTCCTCCAGGTCCGCGTCAACGGCGATCAAGCCCTGTTCCGTGGTCTCGCCAAGGCGCTGCTGCAACTCGATGACGAACTCGGTGGCGTGGTCGACCACCGCTTCCTGGATGAACACACCATCGGCTATGACGCCTGGAAACAGCAGGTCGAACGCACCGGTTGGGAGGAAATCGAGCGCCACAGCGGGCTCGACCGCCAGCAGATCCTCACCGCCGCCCGCACCGCCGGCGAGGCCGGCGGCCGGGTCATCAGCTGCTGGGCCATGGGCCTTACCCAGCACCACAACGCCGTCGCCACCATCCGCGAGGTGACCCATGTCCACCTCCTTCTCGGCGCTCTCGGCGTGCCCGGCGGAGGCCTCTGTCCTGTGCGCGGCCACAGCAATGTGCAGGGCGACCGCACCATGGGAATCTTCGAAAAAATGCCCGACGCCTTCCTCGATTCGCTCGGCGAGGCATGCGGATTCAAACCGCCCCGCCACCACGGACTCGACACCGTGGGCACCATCAAGGCCATGCACGAGGGCAAGGTGAAGGTGTTTTTCGCCCTCGGCGGCAACTTCCTCTCGGCCAGTCCGGACACCCTGTTCACCGCCGCCGCCCTGCAACGCTGCCGGCTCACCGCCCACGTCTCCACCAAACTCAACCGCTCCCACCTCATCACCGGCGGACGCGCGTTGATCCTGCCCTGCCTCGGCCGGACCGAACTCGACCTGCAGCAGGGCTTCCCCCAGTTCGTCACGGTCGAGAACTCCATGAGCGTGGTCCACCGCTCCACCGGCAGCCTCAGTCCCGCGTCCAACCACCTGCTCAGCGAACCGCGCATCGTCGCCCGCCTGGCCGAGACCGTGCTCGGGCGCCACAAGGACAACCGCCCACCCTCATCGGTGCGCTGGAACTGGCTGGCCGACGACTACGACCGCATCCGCGATCTCATCGCGCGGGTGGTGCCCGGGTTCGAGAACTTCAACCGGCGCGTGCGCGCCGACAACGGCTTCCGCCTGCCCAACGCCGCCGCCCAACGCCAGTGGACCACCACCGCCGGCAAGGCCACCTTCGTGCCTTCTCCCCTAACCAGCTTCCAAGCCGGCGACGGCCAACTCGTGCTGCAAACGTTCCGCTCACACGACCAGTTCAACACCACCATCTACGGCCTGCACGACCGCTACCGCGGCATCTCCAATGAACGCCGCGTGGTGTTCCTCAACCCCGACGACATGCGCGCGCGCGGCATCAAGCCGCTGGCACCGGTCGACATCACCGGGCATTGGCGGGACCAGACCCGTCATGCCGCCGGATTCCTCGCGGTGCCCTACGACATCCCCGCCGGCACCGCCGCCGCCTACTTCCCCGAGGCCAACGTGCTGGTGCCCGCCGACAGCACTGCCGCCACCAGCAACACCCCCACCTCCAAATCCGTTGCCATCAGCGTGGCCCCGGCCGCTTGAAGACAGCCACACCCGGTACTCGTGGTTCTTGGGGGCGTAGTGGAACCACCTGGCCGTGGTCGCCACCGCCGAACACATCGGCGTGCGGGAAGGGCGCCGTATCCGCGGCCGCTACGAGATCACCGCGCGCGACCTCAACGAAGGCCTGCGCCACGAACTCACCCGGCAACAGCTCACCGCCGAGGCGGGGTGAGGCAAAATGTCGAGATGCAAGCAAAGTGACTGAGGCGTCCCGCCTCAGTTCTGTCGGTCGTGCGCACACGCTGCTGCCGGGACCACGACGAGACTTCATTCGCAGGTGGGGCGGAAGCGGCTGTCAATGGAGCGGGCGCAGGAAACGTGCGGCACGCCACCCAGGTGGTGTCGCTAGTGCGCCCCGCAAAGCCCTGCGCAGCACCTTCCCTTCGAGGCCATTCTCAACTACACGCCCGAGGCAGGCCATCAGGCAACCAAGTTGGTAGTGAGGTTCATTCCCGTTCATTGGGGAAGTTGTCGCGGGGCGCACTTTCGACAGCCCCGATCACCAGCGCCAAGTTGAACGCCATCCAACCGCGGAACACGGGGTCATCGACCGATTCCACGACCTCACAGGCGGCCGCGATGTAACCACGGCCCGCGATCATGCTCAGGGGGCCGCCCATGTCCCGCGGTCCCCAACGCCGTTGCGCGCCGCTAAGTTCAGGATGGTTCAGCAGCAGATCGCGGGTCCACAGCGGATCGACAAGCGCCAGACCTGTCAGGTGTTGATTGAGCAGTTCTTCAAAGTTCTCCTCCTCAAGCGCTCGCACGACGGCTTCGGGATCGACCTGCACTCCCGGTCCGCGACCGCGGGCGGCACGGGGATTGAGCAAGCGCTCGCGCAGCCGCAGTTCGTCGGGATGATCGATCGGCGCGAACCCCGCGGCCCTGCGCGCCCGTTCCACCGCGGCCTTGCGCGCCCATTCATCCGCCGCGGAGGGATCGTCGAACCGCAACCGGTAGAGCGCGGCGAGTTCGTCGGCGCGATCCGGATCCGAGTAGGCCAGTGCGTCGCCTACCGCTTCCATCACCGCCTGGCTTCCGCGTCCACCAGTCCGGCCTCCCGCAACCTGCCCAGAGCGAACTCCGCCTCCGCCTCGTCGAGCGGCGGATCGAGCCGCGCCGGGTCGTGCCGGTCCTGCCAGTAGTAGCCCAGTTCGTAAGCGCGGTCGATCAGCGGCTGCAGGTCCAACGGCACGTCGGCGTCGTCCGCCCGCAACGGCACGGCAAAGGCCGGGATCCGCTCGCGCAGTCCCCAGTGGTAAACCTCGTATCGAAACGACTCGGCGGCGCGGAACACGCAGATCGTGTAACGGGTGGCGCCCGTGGGCGCACCGCTCTCTGCGGCCACAGTCCTTGCCCCCCCGCGCAGCAGGTCGATTTCCACCACGTTGACCCCGCCGTGCTGACAGGTTTGGCGTTTTTTCAAATAACGGTCGCGCCCGGCGCCCGACTTGTTGGTGGGACTCAGCACCTCGATGACGGTCACCAGCCTGCCGTCGGCCGTGCGGATCTCCACCCAGCGTTCGATCTCCGATTCCCGCGTCACCAACTCCGGTTCCGCCACCGTGACCGAGCCCCCGGTCATGGGCGGGGCCGGCCATGGGGGCGGATCGCCGTGCCGCCAGGCTGCCACCACCGCCACATCTCCGTGGGTGGTTTGCCGAGGTTGCTCCGCCTCCTCAACCACGAGGTGTTCCTCGGCCCGCGCCCGCAGTCCGTCCGGCAACCCGACACTCGCGAGGGCATCGGAAATGTAGCCGATAAGCCTGGTGTGCGTGTCGCTCCAACTCCGCTCCAGGAACGGGTTCATGCCCGGGAAGGGGTTCCTCGTGGATGCCATCTTGATCCCATGATACCACACCGGCCCCGGCCGGCAAGGCCGCTCCGCCAGCCGGAAGCAGGCCGATTCCCCCTGAACTTCCGATCCGTCAACGCTTGTGCGTCTTGAACCATTCCAAGGTGGTCTTGCGCTGTTCGGAGTGATCCACCATCGGCGGCGGGTATTTTCTTGCCAGCCGGTCGTCCCCGCCTCTGGGCGGCTCGCACAGGCGCCTGGCCGGCACGTCGGCCAGCTCGGGCACCCATTGTTTGATGTAAGCGCCGTCGGGATCGTAGGACTGGGTCTGGGTCCACGGATTCTGAATCCGAAAATAGGGGGCGGCGTCGGCGCCGGTGCCGGCCGACCACTGCCAGCCGCCGTTGTTGGAGGAGATTTCGCCGTCGACCAACCGCTGCATGAACCAGCTTTCGCCCAGCCGCCAGTGCAACCGCAGGTCCTTGCTCAAGAACATCGCGGTGATCATGCGCACCCGGTTGTGCATGAACCCGGTGGCAAGCAGTTCGCGCATGCCGGCATCGACGATCGGAAATCCGGTCTCGCCCCGCTGCCATCTGCGCAACGGCTCCTCGTCCGTGCCCCACGGCAGCCGCCGGTAATCCGGGTTGAACTCCTCGTCGAGCACTTCGGGGAAATGATGCAGCACCGCCATGTAAAATTCCCGCCAGGCAAGCTCCTTGATGAAGGTGTCGATCGACTTGCGCGCGCCAGCCGAAGGGGCGTCGTCACGCGCCTCGACACAGCGGCGATACAACTCGCGGATGGAGATCAAACCATGGCGCAGATCCTGACTGAGGCGTGAGGTGGTGGCCGCGGCCGGCAGGTTGCGGTCGCTGGCGTAGCGGTGCAGGCGGTCGGGCCGGTTGAGCCAGTCGAGCATGCGCTTGCGGGCCGCGCGCTCGCCGGGCTCAAGCATCCCGCAGCCGTCATCCTCCAGCTTCCAGGTGCCCAAATCCGGCAGCGGCTCGCTCGCCAGCCCGGTCGGGGTCTTGAACTTCGGTTTGTCTGATCGCGGCGCCTGCTTGTCCAGCTCCAGCCACGCGCGGCTGTAGGGCGTGTAAACCCGGTAGGGCGTGCCGCTCTGGGTCAGCACCTCATCCGGCCCGTGCAAAACGTGATCGGTGAACGCCCGCAACTCCACCCCCAGTGGCTTGAGTTGCTTCTCAAGCTGGCGCTCGACCTCGCGCCCGAACGGATCCGGGTCGCGATGGTAACACAACAACGTGGCCCCCGTCTCGCGCACCAACGCCTCCACCGCTCCCACCGCCGGACCCCGGCGCAGGTGCAACCGCGAACCCTGATGCCGCAGGTTGGCGTCGAGCGACTTCAGGCAGCCGCAGAGGAATTTCTGCCGTGGCACACCGGTCCATGCGTGCGGGCCGGTCCAGGTCGACAACACATACACCGGCACCACCTCGGCCGCGTGGCGCGCGGCATGTTGAAGGGCAAGATGATCAGTGAGCCTGAAATCGCGGCGGAACCAGACGATGGCGATGGCGTGGGAATCGGGCATGGAACGATCACGGATAACGAAAGGAACCAGAGGCGGGTTGCCGCGGCCATCACTGGTCCGTTGCCCGGCCGATCGATCAACCTACAACGGGATTGGGAGAACGCTCCTGTGGCATCAACCCATCGAACTCATCGAACCCATCGGGGCGATTGCGGTATCGGAGACGGAGGTCAACCTCCCAGCCCCACCGGAATCCAGCATCACCGGGGAATCGGCAACAGGACGGCCGGCGGTGTCGCGGCGGGCGCGGGCCACCGGCCTCCATGCCAGCATCAGCGTCCGGCGACCACCGCCGCATACCGCTTCGACCACTCGCCCGGCAAACGGGCGGGGCGGCCCTCGGGCATCTGCACCAGGGCCAACTGCTGGCGGCAGTTGACGAACCGCACCGGGTCGCCGGCAGGCACGCCCTCGCCGGCGCCCGCATGGCGGGTGAGTTCGAAGCCCATCCAAAAGCGCACCCGCTCCAAGCTCTCGAGCCTCCCGCGAATGCAAATGGTGTCGCCGAGTCTGGCCGGGCGCCGGTAGTCGATCTCGGTGCGCACGACGACGGGGTAAAGACCGGTCGCAGCCATGTCAGCCAGCCGCATGCCCATCTGGCCGGCCAACAGCGTCCGAGCCTTCTCGATCAGGCGCAGGTAGGCGATGTTGTGCACCACCCCGCCGCAGTCGGTGTCGTAGAACATCACCTCCTCGAGCAGTTCGAGCGAAGGAATGTCAGGGTGCGGGGATGATGAAGGATCGATGCTCACGGGGTTAATATAGGAGCAGCCACAGAAAAGCAAACCGGAACCCGTAGGTCCGGTTGCCCGAACCCGACCATGCCTGCAGGTGGAACCGTGCCACGGTCCTCACGCACGGCGCCGACGCGAAAGCAACGCGAGAGCGCCGATCGCCATGAGGAAGGCGGAACGCGGCTCAGGGGTCGCGAGTTGCAGAGTCACCGCGTCTGCCCCTGAGGTGGCGATGAAGTAGCGGTTGAGGGCGACGCTTCCAAGGTCGGCGTTCCCGCCCCCTTCATAGAGTTGGTTGAGGTTGAACCGGAAAAAACCTCCGACTGGGTGGGCAGGGTTCTGCAATGTTTGACAGGATCTTCTGCCCCGTCAATAAGGAACACTCACCAATCGCCGACCACCAGACCAGAGATCGGCCATTGGCAGGCATGTCGGCCGGTTCCCGCCACAGGCTTGTCCCGCCGCAGCGCCGGAGCGAGGACCGCTCAGCCAGCCGTGCCCCCTGCCCCCCAATAAAGGGCCGTCACTGCTTCATGAGAATCCAACCCAAACCCCATTCCAAATGAAAAACCCAGTCGGCAACCCGGGCGTGAACAGTTATCCGCCGTTCGTTTACGTTGAAAACTGCGCAAGAACCAGTGGGTCTGCATTCCGGCACAGGGAGCGGGAGGTTTCCAGGGAAGCAAACCCGGTGGGCAACTCTTCTCGGACGCCCCAGCCCTTCCGTTCACCGGACGCACCCACAGCGATTGCGAAAACGGCCGGATCCGCCCGGGCGAGCCGCCCGCGCAATTGTTTGACATCGAAGCCGATCCCCGGCAGGAGAACAACCTCCACGACGAGCGTCCCGGGTTGGCGCAGGAACTTGAGGAAGCACTTGATTATTATCGGAACCAGATTCCTGGGTCAGCCGCTGGGGTGGATCAATTTGGCGCAATAGGCCTGTCCGTTTTTCGTCTCAAGGCAATCCACCTGATCGCGGCCTCGGTTTCGACCGCATGGTTCCCCGGCGGAGATAGCCTGCCGGTTGAACTGCCTGAACAACTGGGGCCCCGGGCCTTCCCTGGCTACAGGTTGTCTTCCCTCAATCTTTTCATCCGTCGGATGTTGGCTTCCACCTGGGGATTGGGGCGCCTGAGGTATTCCGCCATTGCGTCGTCGTATTCCTCCTCGGTCTCAGCTGCAGGATCGCCGGTGCGCTCCAGCGTTTCATCGAGTGCCCGGCCAAGCTCTCCGAGCACGGATTGCAAGGCCGGATCATCGGCCAGGTTGTGGATCTGGAAGGGATCATCCCGGTAATCATACAACTCTTCGATGGGGCGGGTGGAACTGAACAGCAGGTGCTCGCTGAGTTCCGGCAGCCCCCCCTCCGCACGCATCCGGCGCAGGGCGGCGAGGGTCGGCTTGGCATCCTTGTAGGCGTTGGGCTGGAGCATCGGCCGGCCGGGATGGCCGTTGCGGATATAAAGATGGCGGTCGCTCCTGAGACTGCGGATCCGGTCGACGGTTTCGTCGCATCTGTCCCGGGCCGCAAAGGCGTAGACCCGCGGTTCCAGTGAGGCATCGAGCAGGTCGCGTCCCTGCATCCAGCCTGGAATCGGGATGCCCGCCACGGCGAGCGAGGTTGGCGCCATGTCGATGTGCTCCACAAGGTCGGTCCTCACCGCGTCGTGTGGAACACCGGGGCCGTTGACGATGAACGGAATGTGGGTCCCCTCATCGTAGAGGAACTGCTTGCCCCGGGCGTGGCTGATGCCCTGGTCGGTCATGAAGATGATGAAGGTGTTCTCCAGCAACCCCTCGTCCGCCAGTCGGTCGAGCACCAGGCCCACTTGCCAGTCCGTCACCCGGACCGAGTCGAGGTAATCGGCCCAATCCTCTAGCAGTACCGGGTCGGGCGGATAGTAGGGCGGAAGTGTCACGTCGGCGGGATCGGTGCGACTGCCGAACTGCTGCTCCATTCGCTGCCGAAAGGCCTTCAGGACTTCCGGGGAACCGTCGCGCAACTTGCCCCCGTGCAACTGCACCTGCATGAAAAAAGGCTGCCCCGGCTGGCGGTCGGCCCAGTCGTGACTGTCGTAAATGGCGCGATCCCATTCGAAGTTGTAGTCGGTCTTGCCAAACAGGCGTCGGGGCGGAATATCCGGGGGAAAAGACAGGCCACGATGGTCCCTCCCGGGAAGGCCGCTGCCGATGCAGGTGTGGTAGCCGGCCTGTTGAAACAGGATCGGCACAGGCACGACCCCGTCCGGCAGATGAATCCTGCGCTCGCCGCGACCACTGCGGTGGTGGTGGCTGCCGATGCTCGTCTGATACATGCCGGTGATCATCGCTGACCGGCTGGTCGAACAGACTGGCGCGGTCGCATACGCGGAGGTGAACCGGAGCCCGCCCCGCGCCAGCTCGTCGACGCGCGGGGTTGTGATCAGCGATTCGCCATAGCAGCCGAAGTGCGGCGACATGTCGTCGACCACAAACCAAAGCACATTCGGTCGATCAACCGATCCCTGATCATCACCTTGCGCGACCGGGACGGCCCCGAAGACCGCCAGACTGGCCAACACTACTGCCATTCGCAAAAACACCATGCGATGATGAACGGCACCAAGCCCCTCAAGCTGTCAGTCTGGTGTGCTGCCGGAGGTCTGCTGAAACCACCGGCCAAAAATCGTCGTGAGGTAAACTTGGGGGCTACGGCACCACGATGTTCTCCCACCCGGCGGGTTCATCCCCGGGGGCAAGGAACTCGCGCATGGGGCTGTAGCGGCGGTAGCTCTCGAAAATGTCCGGGTCCGGCCCGACCACGCGTGGATCACCGGTTTCCGTCAGGTAGGCGTCGAGGCGGGCAGCCAACTCGGCGCGGACCTCGGCGTAATCAGGGTCGGCGGCCAGATTGTTCAGGCAGCCTGGATCTTTGCGGATGTCGAACAACTCCTCGGCCGGGCGCTTGCCGACCGAGCGCAGGTAGAACTCCCGGTATTCGGGATGGTCGCGGTTCGCGATGATGAAGGTTTTGCTCGGACTGTCGTCGATGTCGGCAAACGCGTTGCCGCCATGGGTGATGGGACCGAGTTCACCATCTTCACGCAGGGCCCGCGGCGCACCGGCCGGCCAGCGATCGGGCTTGAGGTTGCGGATGTAGAGGAACTCGTGGGTGCGGACCGATCGCATCGGGTAGGCCAGATTGTCATGCCGGGCGCTGGTGTGACGTTCGCGACCACAAAAAACCGCGTCGCGTTCCGGCTCGACCAGGCCCTCCCCGTCGCCGCGCAGGAGGTCGAGTAGACTGCGACCCGCAATGGGATGAGCTTGCGGAGGTTCCACCCCGGTGGCTTCGTAAATCGTGGCGGTCAGGTCGATCAGGTTGACCAGGTCGGAGACCGTGCGGCCACCGGGAATTTCTCCCCCCCATCGCACCGCCAGTGGCACGCGGGTGCTGTATTCATACAGGTTCGCTTTGGCGCGGGGGAAGCCCATGCCGTGGTCGCTGGTGACGAAAATCAGCGTATTGTCCAGTTCACCCGCTTCCTCGAGCATGGTCAGCACGAGACCGAGCTGCTCGTCGTAGATCTCGATCATGCGCAGGTAATCGGCAATGTGACTGCGCACCTCCGGCACGTCCGGCAGGAACGGCGGCACCACGATGGCGTCGAGGTCGAAACCCGCTTCAACCCCGCTGCCACGGTTGGCGCGGATGGTGCCGGGATGGGGTTCGCGCGAGCCGAACCAGAACAGGAACGGCCGGTCCTCCGGGCGTTGGTCGAGGAACCTGCGGAAGCCCTCGGAATAGGTGGCGCCGCGAAAGTTCGGTCCGGCCGGGTTGCGCTCCCAGCCCTCGCTGTTTCCGGGCGACCAGCCCTTGCCGGTCATGCCGATGAAGTAACCGGCCTGTTCAAGCCGGTCGGGGAACACCTCGTAGGTGGGTGGGAAGGTGCTCGCGTGGGTGCCGGCGTGTTCGATCTGCCAGTGGTTGCGCCCGGTCAGGATGGCCGCGCGGGTGGGAGAACAACCGGGTGTGGGAGCGAACGCCTGCTCGAACAGTACGCCCTCGGCCGCGATGCGGTCGAAGGCGGGCGTGCGGGCGGCGTCGTAGCCGTAAGCGCCGGCGTGCAGCCAGCTCTGGTCGTCGGAGATCACGAACAGCACGTTCGGCGGGCCTTCGGTCTCGTCGGCGGCAAGGTTGGCGGGAAGGGGGACGGCAGCCAACAGCAGGGCGGCGAGCAGTGGTCCGGCAATGCCGGGTGAAAGGGGGTGGTTCATGACATCCAGATAGGTCGCATTGATGGGGTTGGCAAGTCCCGGGCGATGGAGCATCCGCGGATCGAGCAGCTGGATGGTTCCTTGTCAACCGGAGCGTGGCGGGTTGGGCGGGTTGGTCACTGGGCGCTGCCGTGTTCCAAGTCGGAAGGAGCCCTGGCCAGGAGCCACTCACATGCCTTGACGAACGCACCGAGATTACGCTCTTCAGTGTTGTATCTTGGTTCCCAGCTAACCACCACATGGTAGCGGCCATCGCGCACGACCTCAAGGATCCACGTGTCGCCATCCGTTCCGAGGACCTCCATATTTGTGGAGGGTTTGGTGAAGAACCCAATGTCCCGGAAAAGCCGCAAAAAAGGTCGAACCTGCGCCATTGTGAGGCTTGCGGAAGCGGTTGCGGGCTGTTCTTCTTGCATCATGCCGGCGAGCCTGGCATGATGGATCGTGTAGCCTTGCTCCACCCTGCTTAGGCGGACCGACTGCGGTCCTCAGACAGCATTGCGGTTGCGAGAACGAGGAGCGGGGCGGCTTTCATGGCTGGAGGTAAATTGCGTGATGGACGCCGGTTGTTCCGAGCGGGGCGGCGGCTCGTTCGCGCCATTTTTTGACGGTGCCATTAGCCATGCGCTGCCAGAAGGCGGGTTGGAATGCGCTAGGGTTGCTCATGGGTGGAAGCTGCCACGGCGCATCGGGGAATGAACGCTCATTCTGAACGCCCCAAATGACGGAGCAACTCTTCAGGGGTCGATGCAGCGACAGTTGACCTGCGGTACTCCCGGGTGTTGCGGGTGGCAATGACCTGGGCTTGGAATTTGAGCGCCGCAGCGGTCTGCATGGCGTCTTCCAGCTCTTTGAATCCCGGGACACCTCGCAGCCGGCGTCGACCGCATTGCGAGCATCGTGCCCTACCGGCGCCGGAGGGCGGGGGCGTGCTCGTCGAGGGTGCGGAGCAACTCGCGCACGCGTTCGGGATGGTCGGCGGTGTGGTTGCGGGTTTCTCCAGGATCGGTCTGGTAGTCGAACAGCTCCGCCTGGTCGCCGTCGCCTGCAACGATAAGCCTCCAGCGGTCGTCGCGGATTGTCCGCCGGTTCCCCCAATAACCGAACGCAGGCTTGGACGAGGCGGCGGCAGGGTCTTCAAGCTGCGGACGCAGGCTGAGGCCGTCGAGCCCGTCCGGAGCCTGGAGCCCGCACAGGTCGGCCAGGGTCGGGAATATATCGATGGTCTCGACGGTGGCCTCCGAGATTTCGCCGGGACGCTCCAGGCCGGGATGACGAATGATCAGCGGCGCGCGCAGCGAGTGCTCGTAAAGGCAGTGTTTGCCCCAGATGGCGTGTTCACCGAGCAGGAAACCGTGGTCGCTCCAAACGACGACGATGGTGTTGTCCTCCAGCCCGTGCTCGTTCAGGGCTTGCAACACCCGGCCAACCTGAGTGTCCACATAACTGACCGCTGCAGCGTAGGCCACGCGCAGTTCGCGAACGTAGTCGGGATCGTCATCCGGGTCGCGCCCGTCGTGACCGTAGTTGCCGCGGAATTCACCACTGCGATGCCAGCCGGAGGGCCAGTCCCGCCGGGCAGCCACCTCGGGTTCCAGATCGGGCACGCCGTCGGCGTGGAGATCGAAGTAACTCTTGGGCGCGGCGAATGGCAGGTGCGGCTTGAAGAAACCGACCGCAAACAACCAGGGTTCGGCGCTGTCGGCGAGTTCACCCAGCGTGGCGATGGCGTCGCGCGCGACCCAGGCGTCCGAATAGGTCTCGTCGGGACCGTCGAAGGCCTCGATCGGCGGCGATTGCCCGCGCACCCGGGCCACGCCGTCGGCGTAACCGTGCATGATCGCTTCGGCATGCGGCCACGGGCCGTCTGGGATCCAGTGCTTGTCCCACACGCCGGGCAGTTCCTCCGGCGGCGCGTCCCAGTTTCTGCCGCTGAGTCCGCCGGGATAATGTCCGATCTTGCCCAGCGCAAGCGTGCGGTAGCCGGCGTCGCGGAACATGGCCGGCAGGCTGCGGTCGGCCCAGTCGCCCGAGGTATCCCGGATCGCGTTGTTGCCGGCGTGTACCGGCCTGCTCGGACGCATGCCGCTGATCAGTGCGTAGCGGGAGGCCCCACAGGTGGGCGCCTGGACATAGTGATGACTGAATAGCCGGGCAGTGGCGGCGAAGGCGTCGAGATGCGGCGTGACCGCGTGTCCGGCACCAAGCGCACCGAGATCGTTGCGCAGGTCGTCGATAGAAATGAACAGCACGTTGGGACGCTCTTCCGCTGAAACTGAAGGGGCGATAGCGACGCAGAGCAAAAGCAGGCCGGACAGCGGGCGCAGCAGCAGGGGAAGCCGGGACAAGGACATGATACCACGATATAGCGAGGAAGCTTGATTTGGCAAAGATTTCCGCAAGGTTGACGCCGCCCGCCAAAGGGGTCAGCTTGATGTTTGCAACAACCGCTCCGATGAGCGGCGCCGTTACCCCCCCAAAAAAAGGAGCCCACCAGCAATGCGCACGATCCCCCGCCTGAAACCCGTTCCAAGCCTGACAACCGCCTTGATTTGCCTGGTGGCAGCAATCGGCTGGCCCGGCCCCGCCGCGCACGGGGCGGCACCCGACCAAGGCGTCGAGTTCGACGGCCAAACCAGCCTGGCGGTGGTCGAGGACGGCCGGTTGTTCGACCTCGACGCCTTCTCGCTCGCGGCGTGGGTCAACATGCGACAGACACGCGATTCGCAGGTGTTCATCAGCCGAGGGCCGGCCGGCGTCCTGTTCACGCTCTACCTGTTTGACGGCCGGATCCGCATGCTGGTCGAGCACTCGCCGGGACAGTATACCCACGCCAACGCCCCGGTCCCGGACTCCGGTGAGTGGCATCACTACCTTGGCACCTACGATGGCGAGCAGATCCGCCTCTACATCGACGGCGAGTTGGTTGACACCACAGCCGCCCGGGGCCGCATCGCCCCCAGCGGTACGCCGCTCCATCTCGGCGCGTTGAGCCAGAGGAACCGCGTGCTGGACGGGGCCATGGAAGACGTGCGCGTCTGGAACCGGGCTCTCACCGCGGAAGAGGCCGCGGCCGTGGCCGGTGGCGCGGAAGACGGATCGGTGGCCGCAGGACTGATCGCGCGATGGCGCAAGGCCGAGTTCGATGACGACACCTGGCCGGGCGCGTTTGCCGGAGCGCCGGCCGCCGCCTTCCGCGACGGGCGCCACCCGATCATCTCCTCGGACAAGGACGACGGCTACCGCGGCATCTGGTTCACCCTCGGGCAGATGCGCGAGCACGGCGACAAGTATTCCGGCGGACTGGGCACCTACACGGCCAACCACGTCCCCATCGCCATTTATTCGCCCGAGGCAGAAAAGACGTTCTTCGTGTATGGCGCCGGTCGAGGCGGCACCCGGCATCTGTTGTGCATGGCTTCCTACTACGACCACCGCACCGGCATGGTGCCGCGGCCCACGATCGTGCATGACAAGCAGGGCATTGACGACCCGCACGACAACCCGAGCATCGCCATCGACGAGCACGGCCACATCTGGGTGTTCATCAGCGGGCGCGGCCGCTCGCGGCCGGGATTTGTCTATCGCAGTACCGAGCCTTACAGCACCGACGCCTTCGAGCGCACCCACGAGGGCGAGTTCACCTACCCGCAGGCGTGGTGGATCGAGGGCAAGGGATTCCTGCACTTGAACACCAAATACACCCGCGGCCGGGAACTGTATTTTGAAACCAGCGAGGACGGCCGCAGCTGGAGCGACCCGGTGAAGCTGGCCGGCATGAGGGGCCACTATCAGGTGAGCAACCAGTTCGGCGAGCGCATCATCACCAGCTTCATGATGCACCCCGACGGCAGTGTCGACCGACGGACCAACCTCTACTACGCCGAAACCCGAGACATGGGCAACAGCTGGCACACGGCCGGGGGCAGGCAGCTGGAGCTGCCGATGGAGGACCCGCAGGGACCCGCCCTGGTGCGCGACTACGAGGCCGAGGGACGGCTGGTCTACATCAACGACACACAACTCGACGCCGACGGCCATCCGGTCGTTCTCTACGTGACCGCAGCGCGCTACGAACCCGGCCCTCCCGGCGAACCGCGCTTTCAGACCGTCGCCCGTTGGGACGGCCAACAGTGGCACTTCAGCGACGTGACGACCACGACCCACAACTACGACGTGGGCTCGATCTACATCGAGGACGACGTCTGGCGTGTGTTCGCACCGGCCGAACCCGGGCCGCAGCGCTGGGGCACCGGCGGCGAGGTGGCCATCTGGCGCAGCACCGATCTCGGTGACACCTGGGAGAAGGAGCGCGACGTCACGCGAAACAGCGAGCGCAACCACTCCTACGTGCGCCGCCCGGTGAATGCCCACGATGACTTCTATGCCTTCTGGGCCGATGGCGACGCCGACGAGCTGTCGCCCTCCTACCTGTATTTCACCAACAAGGCCGGGGCGCAGGTATGGCGGCTGCCCTACGACATGGAAGACGACTTCGCCCGACCGGAGCTGCTCAATCCATGACAGGGAGAATGGATTAAACGGTTGGATCTCGGTCAACGTATGATGTAACGCTGGAAGAAGGCTTGATTCGAAGCCTCCGACAGAAATTTCTCTGAACACTGTCCTTATCTTCTTCTCTGCTGTCTCCTTCCTTGGATACGGTGCCGGTTGCTTCTTTTCCAAGCATATGGAGAGGGAGTTCACCCGCTATCAACTCCGGTCGCGGCGGTATCTGGTGGGTGGGCTGCAGTGGGCCGCGGGAATCGGCCTGCTCGCCGGCCTTCTCGAGCCGTGGATGGGGCGCGCCGCAGCGGCAGGGCTGGCACTGATGATGCTGGTCGCGGTGGGCGTGCGGATCCGGATCAAGGACTCGCTGGTTCAAACAACACCCGCCCTGTTCTATCTGGCGCTCAACATCTACCTTTGCGTGGCCGCATTCTGACCCCGTCAATGTTTACATCAGGGCAATGACGACGCACATCGCGAGCACGGCGATGGAGGGCAGCGCTTTGCTCAAGGGATCCTTCACCTTGAGATGCATCACGAGCGCCCCCAGCATGAGTGCTCCCATCCCGATCGCCGCGGGCTGCGCCAGTTCCGGGATCCAAAGGGAAACCAATAGAGCCAGCGCGAGACCAACCTTGAGAACGCCGACGACGCACATGAACCAAAACGGCAACCCATACGCTGCAAACTCCTCGCGCAGGTTTTTCGCATCGCGACCGCGATATGCGGTCGCTTTGCCGGAGCGCAGCAGCCAGACATTCAGGATTCCCAACGCCACGATCAGTTTTAAAGCAATGAGAATAAAGTCCATAATGAGGGGATCGGGCGGGCTGAAGTGGATACGATACGGAAGAAAGGAATGTGCCCCACGCCACCCGCACCCGCAAGTGGGTTTCTCTGTCTTGTTCACTTGAAACAAGTTACGTCTGCATCTTCAAGTCCATTCTTCGGCCCAGCTGGTACCAGCACTGTATGCCTGGGATTATTTAAAGCGCGCTTCACGGGCTCCCCGGGGCCGCTCCACTCCCGCCCTGGGCGGGCTGTCGCCTCATGCCGACCATGAGCGCTGCCGCCACACGAAGGGCCGGCCTGAAAGGTGTCCTCATCCCATCCCGTTGATTCCGAGGTCATCACCCAAGCGATACGCCCCATGAAATCCACCATTCCAACGGTCACCCTCGCCCTCGGCGTCGGCATCGCCCTGGCCTGCGCCACAGGCCCCGCCGCGGCGGAGACCCCGTCGCCGAAGCCCAACATCCTGTTCCTGTTCGCCGACGACTGGGGCGACGGCCATGCCAGCGTCCTTGGCGACCCGACCGTGAAGACCCCGGCGTTCGACCGGGTGGTGCGCGAGGGCGTGCTGTTCAGCAACGCGTATGTCTCATCACCTTCCTGCACGCCCTCGCGCGGGTCGATTCTGGCGGGTCAACATTTCTGGCGCCTGGGCACCGCCGCCAACCTGTGGTCGGTCTTCCCCGAGCACCTGCCGGTTTACCCCGATCTGCTCGCCGAGAAGGCCGGGTATTTCACGGGGCACACGCGCAAGGGCTGGGGACCGGGCCGGGTCGCAGGGCGCGACGCGCCCCCGGCCGGGCCGCGATTCGCCAATTTCGCGGAGTTCCTGGAACAACGACCGGACGGGCAGCCGTTCTGTTTCTGGTTCGGTTCGCAGGATCCCCACCGCGGCGTGCGCGGCAACGGCGCCGCGCTGCGCGAATCCATGGGCATCGATCCGGACGACGTGGTCGTGCCGCCGATGCTGCCCGACGCGCCCGCGGTGCGCGAGGACATCGCCGAATACTATGCCCAGGTGCAGAGGTTCGACACCGATGCCGGCGAGCTGATGCGGCTGCTGGAGGAGCGCGGCGAACTGGACAACACGATCGTCGTTTTCAGCAGCGATCACGGCTGGTCGTTCCCGCGGGGCAAGACCAATCTCTACGATGTGGGCGTCGGCGTGCCGCTGGCGGTGCGCTGGCCTGATGGCATCAGCACGCCCGGCCGGACCGTGACCGACTTCGTCAGCCTGCCCGATCTGGCGGCGACGTTCCTGGAGGTCGCGGGCGTGGAAGTGCCGGAGGAGATGACCGCGCGCTCGATCCTGCCGCAGCTGACCAGCGACGCCGACGGCCGGATTGATCCCACGCGCGACCATGTCCTGACCGGGCGCGAACGTCATACCGTGGCCCAGGACCAGGGGAACAGCGGCGGCTACCCGATGCGGGCCATTCGCACCGATGGGTTCCTCTACATCCGCAACCACAAGCCCGATCGCTGGCCGGAGGGCACACCCCACCACGAGCGGGCGCACACCGAGAACGCCTGGCTTGGCGACGCCGACAACGGCCAGACCAAATACTACCTGTGGGCCAACCGCGATCACCCTGACATTCAGCCGTTCTTCGACATGGCCTACGGCAAGCGGCCGGCGGAGGAGCTGTACGATATTGAGAAGGATCCCCACCAGTTCCACAACGTCGCCGAAGACCCTGACTACGCCGAGGTGCGGCGCGAACTGGCCGGGCGGCTGGCGCAAGCCCTGCGCGAAGCGGGCGACCCGCGTGAACTCGGCGACGGCGACCGGATGGACGAGGGCGAGTATTTCGGCGGCATTCCCACATGGCCGGGACAGGAGGTGATCGACCGGTATCGGCAGGAAAGTCAGACTCCACCACCCCCCGCCGAAGACCCAACCCGGTAGGATCAGACGTAAGCAGCGTTTCATTCGCAGGGAGCGGAGGCATCCGCGAAGGAAGCAGGCGCAGGGAACGAACACCCGCACCCAAAGGGGGTCGGAGGTCCGCCCTACGGGGGCTCGGTGCCCGCGAGGCCTGGGTGAGGCGGATCGTCATCTGCGTTCGGCCGACCGCCTTCAGATGGCGAATTGTTCCGGTCACGCCGGTCGCTTGGCGGTGGCGGCAGCGCGTGATCCCCTGTAGCGTGACGGCCATGCACCGAAGCATTCCGCTCCTGTTCCTTGTTGCCATGGTCTTCGCCGCTTTTTCCGCCGCTCACGCCGGGATACAACCCGAGGCGGGCCAGCACTACGCCATCTACCTGCTGGCCGGGCAGTCCAACATGGACGGACGCGGCAAGGCCAACGACCTCACCGGTGATCTGGCCGGTTACGCCGCCCCGCATGACCAGGTGCTGATCCGCTATTCCTCGGGCGGCCATCACCGCAGGCTGCGCGAAAGCGAAGGACTGATCGTCCTCCAGCCCGGATGCAACGAGCAGCCCGGCCAGTTCGGTCCGGAACTCGGCTTTGGCCACACCATGGCCGCGGCCCGGCCGGATCAGAGGCTCATTTTCATCAAGGTCTCGGAGGGCGGAACCAACCTGCGCGAGGACTGGAATCCCGATCACGCCAACAGCCTCTACCAGCGCCTCGTTGGCATCGTCGGAGAAACCCGCGACCTGCTGGCCGAACACGATGCGACCTTCGAGATCGCCGGCATGATCTGGCATCAGGGCGAAAGCGATTCCGCCGATCCACACGTAGCCCAATACGCCGACAGGCTGACCGGGTTCGTCGGGCGTATTCGCGCCGATCTTGAGTTGCCCGACCTGCCCTTCGTCATCGGTGAACTCTGTGCCGACAACCCAAGGTATGAAACCGTGATTGCAGCCCAGAAAGAGGTGGCCGCGTCCGTGCCCGGCGTTGGCTTCGCTTCCAGCGCGGGGCTCACCACGCATGACGAGGACGTGCACTTCGACTTCGGCAGCCTGATCGAGCTGGGCCGGCGGTTCGCCCACGCGATGCTAGCGCTCGAAGGCAAGCCCGCGGCAAGCACTCCGCCCACACATACGCTTCACCATCGATGACTACCGATTCCGCCGATGAGCCTGATCGCGGAGTGATCACAAATCAAAACCCGCGGGGCGGGGCGCGGAAAGAGTCCCACATCGAGTTCGTGCTGGGGCAGTGGGGCATGAGTGCCGCACCTCCAACCGGCGCGTCCCGGGTTGACGTGCCCGCGTGGGGACGCCCCGCCGCCCTTGGAATGGGGCCGGTGAAGTCAGGCTGAGTCAGCAGCCGGCTGAGCCGGCATCGGCGCGAGGGAGCGGGTGTCGATTTCACGCCGAAGCTGCTCGATGACGGCGGCGATGGGCTGGGGACCAAGGTTGGCGTTGTCTCCTAGCGCGGGGCGGGTGACGGCAAGGGCGTTGTCCGCGGCTTCCCTCTCACCACACACAAGCAGGCAGGGCACGCGTTCCAGCCGGGCGTTGCGGATCTTGGCACCGACCTTGTCGGAAGTGTTGTCCAGGGTGACCCGCAGTCCGGCGGCGCGCAGTTGTTCGAGGGCGTTGTTGGCGAAGCTGGCAACCTTGTCGGAAATGGGCAGCACACGCGCTTGTTCGGGTGCCAGCCACAGGGGGAACTTGCCTTCGAAGTGCTCGATCAAGAGACCGGTGAAACGCTCGAGCGATCCGAACGGGGCCCGGTGGATCATGACCGGGCGGTGCGGATGGTTGTCGGTGCCGATGTAGGACAGGTCGAAACGTTCGGGCAGGTTGTAATCGACCTGCA
>SKLO01000335.1 GCA_007123195.1 Verrucomicrobiales bacterium
CGATTGCAACAACTCGCGGTGGTGCCGGTGGTGGCGCTGGACTCGGCCGACCAGGCGCTGCCGCTGGCCGAGGCGCTGGAGGCCGGCGGGCTGCCGTGCCTTGAGATCACCTACCGCAGCGAGGCCGCCACCGAGTCGATCCGACGGGTGGCGGCGACCGGCCGGTTCCTGCTCGGGGCCGGCACCGTGACCCGGGTGCAACAGGTTCACGAGGCGGCCGACGCCGGCGCGCAGTTCATTGTCTCGCCCGGGGTCAGTCCGCTCATCCTGGACGCCTGCCGCGAGCGCGGCCTGCCGGCCCTGCCGGGCACCTGCACGCCGACCGACATCATGACCGCGCGCTCCTATGGCTGCGACGTGGTGAAGTTCTTCCCGGCCGAGGCCTACGGCGGTCTGGCGACAATCAAGGCCCTGGCGGGGCCGTTCCCAAGGCTTCGGTTCATGCCCACCGGCGGCATCAGCCGCGACAACCTGACCGCCTACCTGGGCTTCGACCGGATCGTGGCCTGCGGCGGCAGTTGGATGGTCAAGCCGGCGTGGATTCGCAACGCCAACTGGAGCGAGGTGACCCGCGAGACCGCCGAGACGATCGCGCTGGTGCGGCAGGTCCGGGAGGGGTGACCCGCGGGCCGGCGGTGGTTCCACGCCCGACCGCGTCCGCCCTTGGTTTCGACGGCGGGCAGGTGTATGGGTGGCGGCTCCGAATCATTCATGTCATCCGCAGCCCATCCGTCGAACCGCCAGCCGCGCCAGCCCGGCCTCGAGACCCGGCTGATCCATGCCGGGCTCGATCACCGCGAGCAAACCGGCGCGGTGATCCCGCCGATCTTTGCCACCTCGACCTTCGAGAGCGGCAACCCCGGCGGCTTTGACTACACCCGCTCCGGCAATCCGAACTTCCGCAACCTCGACCAGGTGGTGGCGGCGGTGGAGGGCAGCCGGTTTGCCACCTGCTTCTCCAGCGGGGTGTCGGCGATCACCGCCGTGGTCAGCACGCTGAAGTCGGGCGACCTGGTGCTGGCCGAGGAGAATGTCTACGGCTGCACCTACCGGTTGTTCGACCGGGTGTTCGCCAAGTTCGGCGTCGAGGTGCGCTACGCCGACCTGGCGGACGCCGCCAACCACCCGTTGATCGACCAGCTGAAACCGGCGCTGGTGTGGCTGGAATCGCCCACCAACCCGCTGCTCAAGGTGCTCGACCTGGCGGCGATCTGCGAACGTGCCCGCGCCTGCGGCTGCCCGGTGCTGGTCGACAACACCTTCGCCTCCGGCGCGCTGCAGCGGCCGATCGAACTCGGCGCCGACCTCAGTCTGGTGAGCCTGACCAAGTATTGCAACGGTCACTCCGACGCGCTGGGCGGAGCGGTCTGCAGCAATCACGGGGAATGGCAGGAAAAAATGGTGTTCGCCCAGAAGGCACTGGGGCTGCAGCCGGCGCCGTTCGATGCATGGCTGATTGCGCGCGGGCTCAAGACGCTGGCGCTGCGCATGCAGCGGCACAGTGACAACGCGCTGGAAGTGGCGCTGTTCCTCGAGCAACAACCGGGCGTGCGCTGGGTGCGCCACCCGTTCCTGCCGAGCCATCCCCAGCACCAGCTGGCGCGCCGCCAGATGAGCGCCGGCTCCGGCATCGTCACCGCCGACCTCGGCCTCGACCTGCCGCGCAGCATCGCCTTCCTCGACCGCCTTGAGTGGTTTGTCAGGGCCGAGAGCCTCGGCGGGGTCGAGTCGCTGGTGTGCCACCCCGCCTCCATGACCCACGCCTCGGTGCCGCGCGAGGTGCGCGAGGCGGTCGGCATCACCGACGGTGTGGTGCGGTTCTCGGTGGGCATTGAAACCGTCGACGACCTGCTCGCCGACATCAGCCGCGGACTGGAGGCGGCCGCCGATGCCTGACATGACCGCCAACACGACCGGGCAGGGGCGGCCGCCGGAGCAGGGGGCCGACCGCAAACTGCTGGCGGCGCCGATGTGGCGCGCCGCGGATGTCGGCCGGCCGCTGCCGGACGAGCCGCACGCCGTGTCCGTGTGCCTGCCGCAGTGGCGCCACGTGGTGGCGTATGAGGAAGGCGATGCCGAATTGATCGAACGGTTTTTCACCGGCTACCCGCGGTTCTGCTGCCACCGTTACCAGCAGCAGTTGTTCACCGCGGGAGAACGGTTCGCGGGCGCGGACGAGGCGGCGCTGGTGTTCCCCTCCCCCGCCAGCGCCGCCCGTTGCGCCGCGTTCCTGCACGATCGCGGGATCGGCGGGGCGCGCGCGGTCGAGTGGCCGGACGCCGGTTTTGGCGTGGCCCTGTTCCCGCGCGACGCCTACCGCACGGCACGGCTTTACTGGCGTTACTGCGGCGAGGTCATCGGCAGCCGCCGCGCGGCCGGGGTGCTGAACGCGCTGGGCGTGCCGGGGGTCGCGGCCGACGACACCGCACCGGACGAGGCCGCCCGGGCCCGGGCGGAGGTGCGCGACCGGTTGGCGGCCTTGTCAGGCACCGGGGATGCCAACGTGTTCCTGTTTCCCTCCGGCATGGCGGCGATGGCGGCCGTGCACCGCGCCCTGACCGCCATGCGGCCCGGTGCGGCCACCGTGCAGTGTGATTTTCCTTACGTCGATGTGTTCAGGGTCCAGCAGGCG
>SKLO01000193.1 GCA_007123195.1 Verrucomicrobiales bacterium
CAAAGGTTTGCGGAGGTTTGAGTCCATCGTGCCTTCATTCGCCCGCGGCTTCCTGATTTACAATGGCGAAGCCAGGGATCTCAGCGGCAATACACTGGTTCGGAACTTCCGCCAGGCTGGAGGCCTTTGATCTCCGCTTTCTCATGCCTTTCCAATAGGTCTGGAAGATTGATTCAACCACAGAGAACGCAAAAGGAGGGAAGCAGGTCCGTTCTGTGTTCTTTGCGTTCTTTGTGGTTTAATTCAAACGGAAACGGGGCTGTGGCCTCAACCACCGTTCAGATCCAAACCTTGTTTGGCTTGTAGCAGTTGGCGCTCGGTGTTGGCGGTGGCTCGGAGGGGGAAGGAGGGAATGTTGAATGTTGAATGTTGAATGTTGAATGTTGAATCAGTCATCTCCCGGACCAGCCGGCGGCTCATCTCCGGGATAGCCCCAGACCGCGTCGCCGGTGGCGAATTGGTCGCCGAGTCCAGAGGGATCGCCGGGGCTGAATGCCTGGGTGCCGCCGTTGTCCTCGCGGTTGAGGCCAAGCGAGTAGATCACGGGACGCTCGCGGCCGGCGGCGGGGTCGGCGGGCAGCAGGACGAGTTCCCCGCGGGTGAAGGGATCGAGCGGTGGTTGGTCGAGGATGCCGGGGATCAATTCCTGCCAGTCGTCGGGATAGCGTTCGTGCTGCAGGTGGAAGCGCTCGAGGGCGATGGCGGCGTGGGCGAGGCGCAGGCGGGTTTCGGCCGCGCGGGCACGGGCCACCATGCGATGGGTGAGGTCTGCTGTGATCACAAGGCTTTCCAGAAGATCAAGAACCTCGAACACTTCGACGGAGCCCAGCCATTCGGGCAGGTTGGATTGGGGCCGGTCGACTTCCTGCGGCAGCAGGGCACCCGGCTGGAGCCAGTCGTGGTCGTAATCCTCAATCAAGCGAACCGCCAGCTGGTCATAGGTTCCTGCGGGAAGCAGCCGGAACAGCAGGCGTTCCCAGCCTTCGAGTTGGAACAGCGGTCCATCGGTGGTTCGCGTGTTCTTGATCTGCCGGACTCCTGACAGACCGACAACCCGCTCGAAGCGCAGTGACGATTGCGGATCCAGCGCGTCGAGGGTGTGTTCGATGGCCTGCTGGAGCCGCGCCAGTTGGGGATCGTTCCATGCGTGCCGGCTCAGGCCTGCATACAAGGGGCCGTCGGCAAGGCCTACCATGACGTTGGTCACGAGGACCCCGATCATGGCCACGCCTTTTCCCTGGGCGCGCGCCAGGGCCATGTTCAGTTCGAGCGAGGCGGCGGCCAGCTCGGGGTCTTCGCGTTCGAGCGCCGCGAGCGCGATGGCGCGCAGGGCCTGGACCCGGCCGACGAGGCTGTTGGGGTCCGGCCCGAGCATGTCCAGCATGACGGAATACAGATCGTCCTCGTTGATGTCGGCCTGGCTCCACAGCGCACGCGAGCGGTGGCGGCAGTCGGCGGCGAGCTGGTGGATCAGCGGGTGCAGGAATTCGCTCATCAGATAGATCGAGGCGGCCGGGCCGTCGTCGTGCTCGATCCATTCCCAGTCGTCTTCGGGGTCGCCGTAGTAGGCGTTTGCACTGTCGGGGTGCCAGGCATCGAAGTCCTCGCTGGTGCGCTCGATGGAACCGGCCTTGGTTGCCGTGGTGCGACCCCAGTAGGTCTCGAGTTGTTCCCATTGTTCCAGCAACTCCGGCTGGTTCTCTTCAAGCTGCCGGCGCATGGCGCGGCCGGGCTCGGAGTTGTGCATCGACAGCAGCAGCGGCACGCCCGCGAGGTTGTCGTCATCGGCGGGCGGGTCGGCGGCGATCAGGGCGTAGGCTTCGGCGTAGGTGAGCGGTTCGCCGCGGGCGGCGAGGTCGTCGAGCGCGGCCTGGAGTCGGGCGGCGGAGCGCCAGTTGAAGGTGAGCACGGACAGGGCCACCACGACCAGGGGGACAATGATCAGCCAGGGCCAGATGCGGCGACGGCGGGCGGTGCGACCGGGATTCAGTTCCGCGGCATCCACGCCTGTGGTGGGGCTGGCGGACGGGGGACCTGATCCTGGTGAAGGCGGCGGCGTGGACGGGCGGGTCATGGTGGCCGTGGAACGTGGCCGCGTGGGCTGTGGGCGTCAAGGCCAGCCCGTGGGCCGGGCGGGGGGTGGCCCGCCCGGCTCATCGCTCCGCAGTGTGATGAAGTGACGCCGCCTTGGCCGTCCCGGGGTGCGCTCGTGGTCGGGAAGGAAGGTGCCAGGCAAAAAGACCCGGCATGACGTGAAGCAGGGATTCTCCGCCGAGAACGCAGAGAACTCTGGTGGTGCGAGGGTGCAGTTCACCGGTGCCGACAAGTCGGCGCTTCCGGAGACAGCACACCAGACAGGGTTGCCGGGGATCGGGGTCCGGTCAGCGAGCTTCGAAATCGCCGCACCAATCGGTGGCGGATGTGGTGGGGAACACGCTGGTCAACTGGCTGTCGGCGTCGACCTTCAGAACCACGGTCTGGGGAGCCCGACGGCGGCACTGGCCGACGGTGGCCTCACTTTCTTCGGCGTGCCAGTGGGCGCAGGCTGAGCAGGTCTTGGTGGCGGAATGAGTGGCGGTTTGCATGGTGACGGATCGGGGTTGGTCAGATGAGACGCGCCATCGGCGCG